>JBOFJV010000134.1:0-13920 GCA_051657005.1 Legionella sp.
CGCAACCGCAATAGCACTTTTTCCTTTGATGTATCCAATAGCTTCGGAAACTGAATATTTTGTCGGTATACTAATCAGCATATGCACATGGTCTTGAACCATATGCCCCTCCAATATTTTACAACCTCAATGACTTGCTAAATCTCTGAATACTGGACCTAGAAACCTTCTGATTTGGCCATATAACACTTTTTTACGATATTTCGGTACAAACACTACATGGTATTTACAGTCATATTGCGAGTGACTTAAACTCTCATACGATAATGTTGTCATAATTACTCTCCTGTGAAACCGTCAAGTCCACAGCTGTATTTTGACATCATCGTCACTAAATCTTCAAGCTAAGCCTTGAGAGTCTCACTAGTCAAACTAGTGGTTTACCTGTCTTAAAATTAATGATTTATGTAATTTTATTTGAGACAAGTTGTTGCCTGGGCACATGGAAGAAGAACCCGTGTTTCTCTTTGCTACACCCAGGCTACATGATGATTTTATGAATTAGATTCGATCTGAAATGGATTTCTACTTAACCATTTTTCTAACTTTTTTAATTGCGCTGATTTGTGCCACAGCTCGTGCCAGCTCAGCAGTAGCAACAGAGTAATCCATCTCACCACCTTTATTTGCCATAGCTGATTCAGCGTGAGCTTTAGCAGCAAGAGCTGCAGCTTCATCAAGATGCTCTGCACGCTCAGCGGCATCTGCAAGAATGGTGACACAATTTGGTTGTATTTCCAGCATGCCACCTTGAACGTAATAAATTTCCTGGTGACCACCAGGTAAAGTGAGCCTCACTTCACCTGGTTTTAGAACAGTAAGCAAAGGAGCATGACCCGCAGTAATACCTACCTCGCCTAATTCTCCGGTTGCTACAACCATCTCGACGATACCGGAGAATATTTCATGTTCTGGACTAACTATATCTAAGTGCGTTGTTCTAGTCATATTGGCTTACCTCATAAGGTTTTCGCTTTAGCAACCGCTTCCTCAATGCTTCCAACCATATAAAATGCTTGCTCAGGTAAATCATCGTATTCACCCGCAAGAATCCCTTGGAACCCTTTGATTGTGTCTTTAAGAGAAACGTACTTTCCTGGTGAGCCAGTAAATACTTCCGCAACGAAGAAAGGTTGTGACAAGAATCGTTGAATTTTACGCGCACGAGTTACAACACGCTTGTCTTCTTCAGACAATTCATCCATACCCAGAATTGCAATAATATCTTTTAATTCTTTATATCGTTGTAACGTTTGTTGTACACGACGCGCTGTATCGTAATGTTCTTGTCCAACAATTAATGGATCCAGCTGACGTGAAGTAGAATCTAAAGGATCTACCGCAGGATAAATACCCAACTCAGCAATTTGACGTGACAATACAACTGTAGCATCCAAATGCGCAAACGTAGTTGCTGGAGATGGATCGGTTAAGTCATCTGCTGGTACATATACTGCCTGAATCGATGTAATCGAGCCTGTTTTAGTCGAAGTAATACGCTCTTGGAGCATACCCATTTCTTCAGCTAATGTGGGCTGGTAACCTACCGCAGAAGGCATACGGCCTAGAAGTGCAGATACTTCAACACCTGCAAGCGTATAACGATAAATGTTATCGACAAACAACAATACGTCACGACCTTCATCACGGAATTTCTCAGCCATAGTCAAACCTGTTAACGCAACACGCAAACGGTTTCCTGGTGGCTCATTCATCTGACCATAAACCAGAGACACTTTATCCAATACGTTGGATTCTTTCATTTCATGATAGAAATCGTTTCCTTCACGAGTACGCTCACCCACACCAGCAAATACTGAGTATCCGCTATGCTCAATCGCGATGTTACGAATTAATTCCATCATATTAACGGTTTTACCCACACCGGCACCACCGAATAAACCTACTTTACCTCCTTTCGCAAAAGGACAAAGCAAGTCAATTACTTTAATACCTGTTTCAAGTAACTCTTGGCTTCCTGCTTGATCTTCGTATGAAGGCGGTTTGCGATGAATAGACCAGTGCTCTTCAGCACTGATAGGACCAGCATCGTCAACAGGACGTCCTAAAACATCCATAATACGACCCAAAGTTTTCTTACCTACAGGCACTTGAATTGGATTACCAGTATTCTCTGCTTTTAATCCACGCTTGAGGCCTTCGGTTGTTCCCATAGCAATCGTTCGAACAACTCCATCACCGAGCTGTTGCTGGACTTCAAAAACCAACTCACCATCAACAAGTTTCAATGCATCATTGATTTTAGGGACATTCTCACGGGGGAATTCAACATCGACAACCGCGCCAATAATTTCTACTACAGTTCCTAAGCTCATTTTTTACCCTCTTATAAAGCGGCTGCGCCACCGACAATTTCTGCTAATTCTTGCGTAATTGCAGCTTGTCTGGCTTTGTTATAAGCCAATTGAAATTCTTTAATCAAATCACCGGCATTATCCGTTGCGTTTTTCATTGCAATCATTTTCGCCGCTTGTTCACAAGCAATATTTTCAACCACTGCCTGGTAAATTTGTAATTCGATGTATCGTTCTAAAAGATTATCCAGCAACTCTTTAGCATCAGGTTCATAAATATAGTCCCAATGATGTCCCATCGAGGTGCTGTCTTCCGCTGCTTTTGGCAATGGTAATAATTGTTTCACCACAGGCTTTTGCGTCATGGTGTTCACAAACTCGTTGTACACGACGTGTAATGCGTCTATGGTGCCATTGTTAAACGCATCCAGCATGACTTTAACAATACCAATTAGATCATTAATGCTCGGTGTATCGCCAAGGTGATCTTTTAAGCCAAGAACATTGCTGCCTACTCGTTTAAAGAACGCTTGTCCTTTACGGCCAATCACCGCAAGATCAACTTCTTTACCCTGCTCTTTCCAGCTACGAATCGTCCGTACTGTTTCACGCAACAAGTTAACGTTTAAACCACCACACAGGCCACGATCTGTGGTCATAACGATAAGACCTATACGATTGATCTCGCGATGACTCATGAACGGATGTCGGTACTCTGAGTGCGCACGAGCAATGTGTTTGACTACGCTATAGATCTTGCTGGCATAAGGCTTCGATGCGCGCATTCTTTCCTGAGTTTTGCGCATCTTGCTTGCCGCTACCATTTCCATCGCACGAGTAATTTTTCGAGTTTTATTAATACTCGAAATTTTCGAACGGATTTCTTTTGCTCCAGCCATAATATCACTTCGCCTTAAATTGACTTACCAACTTGCTGTACGTTTAAAGTCCTCAACAGCTTTCTTCAATTTTGCTTCAATGTCATTATCGTAAGCACCCGCTTCATTAATGAGTTGCAACAAATCAGGATACGACGTACGCATGTAATCATGTAATGACGCCTCAAACGCTGCAATTTCATTCACAGGCACATCATCCAAATAACCTTTTTCAACAACAAACAATGCAGTACCCATTTCCGCTACAGACAGAGGTGAATATTGTTTTTGTTTCATCAGTTCAGTAATTCGTTGACCACGCTCTAATTGCTTACGGGTTGCATCATCAAGATCTGAAGCAAATTGAGAGAATGCCTCTAACTCACGGAATTGAGCCAGTGCCAAACGAGTACCGCCACCCAATTTCTTCATAATTTTTGTTTGTGCAGCACCACCTACCCGAGATACAGACAGACCTGAGTTAATCGCTGGTCGTACACCTGAGTTAAATAAATCAACATCAAGGAAAATCTGACCATCAGTAATCGAAATAACGTTCGTTGGTACGAATGCTGATACGTCACCAGCTTGTGTTTCAATAATTGGCAATGCAGTGAGTGAACCTGTTTTGCCTTTGACTTCACCTTTAGTTAATTTTTCAACTTCGTCCGCATTAATTCGTGCCGCTCTTTCCAGCAAGCGTGAATGCAAGTAGAAAATATCTCCAGGATACGCTTCACGACCTGGTGGTCTTCTCAACAACAATGAAATTTGTCGGTAAGCCCAAGCTTGTTTGGTTAAATCATCATAAACAATCAGTGCGTCTTCGCCGCGCTCCATGAAGTATTCACCCATGGTGCATCCCGCATAAGGAGCAATGAATTGCAGCGCAGCTGAATCAGATGCACACGCTACAACAACGATGGTATGCTCTAATGCGCCATGCTCTTCCAGTTTCCGTACAATTGCTGCAACAGAAGAAGCTTTTTGGCCAACTGCAACATAAACACACTTAACGCCTGTACCTTTCTGGTTGATGATTGCGTCAATAGCAATTGCTGTTTTACCCGTTTGACGGTCACCAATAATAAGCTCACGCTGGCCACGTCCAACAGGAATCATCGCGTCAATTGCCTTTAATCCTGTTTGTACGGGTTGATCTACTGATTTACGAGCAATAACCCCAGGAGCTACTTTTTCTATTGGCGACATGCCCGCAGCTTCAATAGGGCCTTTACCATCAATATGATTACCTAATGCATCGACCACACGTCCTAAAAGACCTCTACCTACAGGAACTTCAAGAATACGGCCTGTACATTTACCTTTTTGCCCTTCAGCTAAGGATGCGTATTCACCAAGAACAACGGCACCAACTGAATCTCTTTCTAGGTTAAGCGCAAGACCAAAAACACCACCTGGGAATTCAATCATTTCCCCAGCCATAGCATCTTCAAGTCCGTGCAGGCTTACAACACCGTCTTTTAAACTTACAATCGTACCTTCATTTCGTGCTTCAGATACTACACTAAAGTGTTCTATTTTCTTTCTGATTAATTCGCTGATTTCAGAAGGATTTAATGCGACTTGTTCTGACATGGAAACTATCCTCTAAATTACGCGGCCAACTCGGTGCCAAGCTTATTAAGCTTGCCTCGAACTGAACCATCTATAACTAAATCACCCGCCTGAATTATTGCTCCACCAAGCAAGGAAGGATCAATATTGATTTTTAACGAGACCTTACGCTGTAAACGCTGACTTAATGATTCGATCAATCGCTGTTGCTGTGCATTTGATAAATCAGAATAACTGGTTACATCGACATTCAAAGTTTTTTCTTGCTCCGCACGATGTACTTCATAAAGGGCATAAATCTCGGGCAACAACATCAATCGCTTGTTGGTAGCCAATAAAGCGATTAAATTGCTTTTGGTGTTGTTTGCGCCCACTGCTGCGTGCAGTAACTCGATGTGTTGTTGAACAGAGCTTGCTGGATTTGCAATAAAACTCTCTGCTTCTGGAAGCAACACTGCTTGGGCAAGATTTCTCAAATATGCTGACCACTCAGCTAATTTTTTTTCCCCTAATGCGTATTCAAAAATTGCTTTAGCATAAGGTCTGGCTATGGTGGTACTATCAGACATTTTAAATCTCTTCTATCAAGTTATCGATTAATGCAGTATTTGCTTTTACATCGACTTCGCGCATCAAAATTTTCTCTGCACCAGTAATCGCTAAGCTTGCAACTTGCTTACGTAGCTCTTCTTTTGCATGATTGGCTTGTTGCACTAATTGCTCTTGTGCAAGCTTCAATTGCATTTGCGCTTCATTTTTTGCAGCTTCTTTTGCTTCTTCAATGATTTGCGCAGCACGTCGATTTGCTTTTTCAATAATATCTGCTGATTGAACTTTAGCTTGTTTTAATTCATCTTTTACACGATGTTGTGCCAGCGCAAGCTCTTTTCTACCACGTTCTGCAGCAGCAAGGCCAGCAGCAATTTTGTCTTGTCGTTCTTCCATCGCTTTAGCTAATGGAGGCCAAACGAGCTTCATCGTAAACAAAACAAACGCTGCAAAAACCAGCATTTGTACTACAAGTGTTAAATTAATTTCCACCGTTTCTATCTCCTGTCACAATTAGGGCGCAAAGCAGCGCCCTGATTATGTGTTATCAAGAACCAAGGTTGCTAAGGAAAGGGTTTGCGAAAGTAAAGAACAATGCGATACCCACTCCAATCATTGTTACAGCGTCTAACAAACCAGCAACGATGAACATTTTTACTTGCAGCATTGGAACCATTTCAGGTTGACGTGCTGAGCCCTCAAGGAATTTGCCACCTAACAAACCAAATCCTATCGCTGTACCCAAGGCACCCAAACCAATTAACAAGGCAACCGCAACAACGGTCATACTTTGAATTTGTGCTATTAAACTAGCGGCTTGCATATTTATCCCCTTTACAATGGATGAAAATTAAATCGGTTAATGATCTTCGTGCGCTAAGCTAAGATAAACAATAGTTAGCACCATGAAAATAAATGCTTGCAATGTAATCACCAAAATATGGAATATTGACCAGGCCAACGCCAAAATAAATTGTGCTGAGCCTAAAGTCGCTGTACTCAAAGATGATGATGTTGCAGCATTTAAGGTTAACAGAGCGATTAATATAAATATCAATTCGCCTGCATATAAGTTTCCAAATAACCGCAGTGCCAATGAAATTGGTTTAGCGATAAGGCCTACCACTTCGAGCAACAGGTTAAAAGGGATGAATCCATGGTGATTAAAAGGTTGTAAAGTAAGTTCTTTGATGAACTTCTTAGGCCCTTTAATTTTGATGCTATAAAAAATAATGAGTATAAATACGCTTATCGACAAACCAAAGGTCAAATTTAAATCGTTGGTTGGCACTACTTTAAGGTAATGAATACCACCCGTTTGCGCAAGTACTGGTAAAACATCGACTGGTAATATATCCATAAAATTCATGAGAAAAACCCATAAAAATATGGTTAATGCCAAGGGACCTATTAAATTGTTTTTGCCATGAAAGCAGTCTTTTACCTGATTATCGGCGAACTGCAGCATAATCTCAGCAAAATTCTGTAATTTCCCTGGGATACCGGTAGTCACTTTACGTGCACCAAAGTACATCAATGCGCTAACAATGACTCCCAATGTAATCGAGAAAAACAACGTATCGAGATTCAAAGTCCAGAAACCACCGCCTGAACCCAATTTCATCTCACTCACATTGTAGGTAAGATACGTCAAATGATGCTTAATGTAGTTTGTGCTAGATACAATTTCAGTCACTTTCAGGCCTATTCTGTTTATTAACTATAATCAACGGGGCAAACCAATGCGTCATCAGTATCATAATGTACGACGCAAAAAATACGAGCGGTGTAATTTTAAACAAGAGAAACACCGCGGTGAACAAGAATACAGATATCACTATCTTTAACGCTTCGCCTTTGTAAAAACTATTTACTATCTGCCGAGCAGAGCGAGCACCTTCGTACTTAAATAGTTTTATTGCGAAATAAGCGTTAGGAACAAAACAGACCATGCCACCGAGCAGTGCTGAAATTGCCGCGTTAGCATTTAAAGCTATCGCACTCACCGTTGCAATGATCAATGTAACGCCCAACTGTACAAGCCATAACCGTACAATACCGCGCTTACTTAGTTGTTTGTTCACATATTCACCTAAGTTCCACCGCGCGAATTATAAAGCAACCCGCATGAATAATCAACGCAACTATTTTATTCTTACGAGTTTGTACTTTACCAGTGACCGACGTTAGGTTCTGAGGCCCATGGTGCATGTATGGGTAATGCTTCGCCTTTTTGCAATAGTTCGATCGAAATATTGTCAGGAGAGCGAATAAATGCCATGTTCCCATCGCGTGGGGGCCGGTTAATGACTATTCCCGCTTTTTTAATTGAGTGCATGTTTCATAAATATTATCGACTTCATACGCCAAATGCCCAAAATTGCGACCTTCTTTGTATTCTTCAGGATCCCAATTATAGGTAATCTCGAGTAATGGTGCTTTCGATTTTTTTGCGTGTTCGATATCGCCATGTGCTACAAGAAAGATGAGGGTAAACCGACCTTTTTCATTTTCGGTACGCTTTACTTCAATAAGACCCAATTTATTGCAATAAAAATCAAGTGCTTCATCTAAATTGGCCACGCGTACCATCGTATGTAGATAATTCATTCCTTTTCGCCTCCTTTTATTCGACGCTTAATTTAAATCTCAGACTAATTTATTCATTTTAGTAAATCCAGTCATAATCGCCTATTAACGTCTATAATTAAAGTGTGGAGCTTATTATCGCAATTCGGGTAATAAGTAGTGTTTATTAACCTCGCAAAAGGAAAAAACATGCCTGATAAGATCCAACACACTGCAGCCAGCCTGCAGCAAAAAATGCTCGCCCGTTATAGCGATGGCTTACACCATAAACATAACAAACATCACCTCGAATACCTACAACACTGTATATCCCACCCCTGTAATACCAACAGCATGAATGACGGAGACGATTTAAACGACTCTGGCTCTACGTGATTGTTGCGTGAATTCAAGCTGAAGAAAATGCGTAAACGACCAGACAGAGGACAATTCCACTAAAGCATACATCCTAAAAAAGCAGTTGGGTGTATACGGGTCATCAAATCAATTGCTTTTTTTAGGATTAACTTACCGTTTTATTCTGATAGGTAAAAAATTGCAACATATTGACTACGCGGACAACGTCTGTAGTTTGCCTTGCGATATGGATTACTTTTACCGCTTGTTCCGAATGCACATCACCCATTAAATAAACGATCTGCTCTGACGTCACTACTTTAAAGGAATTGGGATCGATAGAACTGTCTGCAAAAACTTGACTGCGAATCTTTGTAGTGATCCACCTGTCTTGCACAGAGTTGGATGCCACTCTGTTGACTCCGACCTCATCAAATAGACGTCGGTATCCTTTTACCTGAGATAATCTGCGGCGTAACTCTGCTTGCATTTCACGCGTTGGCACATGGCCTACGATTAAAATATCGCCATGAAATACTGCAATATCAATAACACATTGAGGGCTTTTAAACGTGTTATCAACCGTGATCGCATTATTTACTTTCAGATATAAACTGTAATCATCCAGTTTTTTATACACATCGTGTCGATCATACACCATCGTGGCACCTGTCCATAAGCCGCCGACGCAACCAGACAGGCACGATAAGGTTAAGGTAATGAGTAGAACAAAACATCCTTGTTTTAACATACTGAATTAGCGTATGTATTGAAACGTTTTAACCACTTTCTGCACGCCATTGACTCGTCGCGCAGCATCTACAGCTAAAGCAGCTTGCTGATCAGTCACAATACCCATCAGATAAACCACTCGATTTTCGGTTACAATACGTATAGAGCCTGACTCAAGTCCTTTTTTAGCCAACATTCTGCTGCGAACCTGGCTCGTAATCAAACTGTCTTTCGAGCGCTCAGTCAGAGGAATCGGATTGCTTACGGTGATTTCATTATAAACTCGGTATACACCAGGAGTAGTTTGAGCAATTTTTTCTGCTAAAGCGCGTAAAGACGTCGTTGGTGTTTGTCCTGCCAACAGGACAACACGATTAAAACTTGTCACGATAACTCGTGAATCGCTAAATTGTCGATTGGTGACTATTGCCTTGTGAATGACATGAAATAATCGTGCATCGGCTTCCATGGTCACAACACCACGTTTGTCATAAACCATTCCCGCTACTGCTCCGGTAACTACCGCAGCGAAACATCCAGTTAATAAAACAGTCACGAAAAGAAAAGCGATTGATTTTATTTTCAAATTCATTTTTTACCCCAAAACAGGACCAAATAGCGATTGGTCAATTAAATCACAAAAACAGTGTAATATGAACAAATGCATTTCTCTAATGCGTGCAGAGCTGTCACAAGCTACGCGTAATTCAATATCTTCAGGACCTAAATGATTGGCAAGAACACCTCCATCACGCCCATTTAATGCAATGGTGTCCATGCCTCGTTCGTTTGCAGCGTGCAAGGCATGCAACATGCTGTCAGAATTACCGGAGGTCGTTAACAAAAGCAGTACATCTTTTTCCTGTCCTAGCGCGTGTATTTGTCGCGCAAAAACTTGGCTGTAATGATTTTCATTAGCAGAAGAACTTAAACTGGTTGCATCCATACTCAAATTAATGACTGGCAGCGATGGTCTTTCGACTTCAAATTGATTCAGCATCGCACTGGCAAAATGCATGCAATTAGCACTTGACCCACCATTACCACAAAGCAATATTTTTCCATCATCAAGCAAACAATTGACCAACCGTTGCCCAGCTCTGGCTATTGGATCTGATAAGGCATCAGCAAGCGCTATTTTTGTTTCGATATTGATACCTAATAAATGCCTTACACGTTCCTCCATTTGTACACTCATTTTAAACCTCTTAAAAATTGCTTCTTAATAATATGCACCAAATGCATCTTTTACCCAGGTAATCGTTGCTGACGCTCCATCAATACTGATCACATCAAACCGTAAAGCAAACCGACTTTGCTCTTTAAATTTCAGCAGATAATAACTGGCTGTTTTTATTATTTTTTGTTTTTTTGCATGCGTCACACTTGCAATGCCACCGCCAAACTGAGCAGAAACTCGTGCACGCACCTCGATAAACACCAGATGATCTTTATCATGCATAATTAAATCAATTTCGCCTAAACGACAGCTGTAATTTTGCATGACTAACTTAAGCCCTTGCTTTTTTAAATAAGCCAGTGCTTTTTCTTCAGCAAGACGACCTTTATTTTGCGTTATCAATTATGCTGTCTCACCCAAAGAATGCACAAGACCTTGTTTAAACTGTCCCCACTCTAAAACACGCGCGACTTGTTGTGACGGTTTTAGATATAAAATACCATCACCAGCACGTGATTCATCCGCTGGAAACAACATCAATTGATTCAATTGAGTGGCTAAAGTATAACTGTCCATTCCTAAAGAATACAATCGATTGTAGCTATTAAATTGCTCTGGCCAATTACGCGTACCGGCCTGATGCGAAAAAACCCAAGGAATATCGCAAAAAATTACCCCATCAAGATCTTTATCTTTCAGTGGGTTAGCGCTCCCGCCATAAACACTTGCAGTAGCGTAAACAGGAACATCTCCCGCATAATAATAATTGAGCAACGGCATGATTTGGCGTGCTTTCGAAGGATAAGCTAAAAGAAAGATCATATCAAAATCTTGTCTGCGCCCGATGACGGGTTGGATTCCATAACCCAAGAGTTCTCTAACTTCATTTTCCCGCTTCTGACTGGTAGTAATTTGCAGAAAATCCTTCATCTTTTTATTTAAATCATCTTTAGAACCATACAAAAGTGTATCGACAACGCGTCCTCCACCCTTTTGCCACTGTCCAGAAAATGCTTTGGTAACCTCATTGCCCCAGGAATTTTCTGGAGCAATAATTAACGCACGACTGTATCCTTTATTCTTTGCTCTAATCGCTACTTGCACCGCCTCATTTGCCGGCGAAAGACCAAATAAATATGAGTTTTCTTGTGGATTAACCTCTAAATCATTCAATAACAATGTAGGAACCGGATGAGGTAAAGCAGCAACGGCAGCTACTTGTGATTTAGTTAATGGACCAACAATATAATCAGCCCCTTCACTTATAGCTTTTTGATATAAAGGAGCCACATCCACTTTATCGGTATCATATGATTTCACGTGCATTTCCAAGCCACTATTATTCTTGGATGCAGCCATAAATCCATCACGTACCGCTGTCCCGGGTCCTTGTAATGCGCCACTTAATGGAAGTAAAAGAGCTACCTGTTTTGGTTGTGCATGTATTTTGTTGGTAATGGAATCAAGTTGGTTAGGCAAAATATGATTTGCTGGGTGAGCATTAAAACGCGATTGCCATTGATCTAAAGCTGCAAGTAAGGACTGCGGATTATCACGATATTTGCGTGAAATTATCGCCAATTGCAGCCAGCCCTCGAGATCCGGCTGATTCGCTGACTCAGCCGCCAACGTATTGAGCTCAGCTTGTGGAATATGAGTCAGTGTTAACCAAAGCGCGCGACGGTTATTCGCCAGATTTTCCTCATCAGGAAGCAACGACTCAAGCTTGATGCGTTCATTGACGGATTCCCAAAACTTATCTGAACTCCGATAAGCTTTTGCCAGAAGTTCATGAAATTGAATTTGTTGGTACAAAGACAATTCATCTCGTTCGCTAATCCCCGCCAATTTGCTTAATGCCAGGTTAGGGCGATCACGAATTAAATCAATTTGTGCGGACAAAAGGTTTTTTCATCACCGAGAGTCGGTGTTAAATCAGAAGTCTGTGCTAAAATAGCAGCTCCTTGTCGCCATTGACCATCAGCAATCAACCGACCAGCAGCTAAAAGTAACGATTGTTTCTTTTCAATGCCCTCCTGGTTTTTAGCCTGGGCAAGATAACTTGCAGTCGTCTTGGAATAAGGACTCGCTATTTTTTTCTTTTCTACTTTCGGGGCTGATATTGGCGCAGCCATTTCCGGTGGACTGACTGCCGTAGTGCACTGGCAAAGTAACAGGGTTGATGTCAGTAAAAAAAATGCGCTAATTTTTATTGATTTGATTAACATGTTCTTAAGACATTAAATATGCGATAACGCAAGAGGATAAACCATGACTAACTCACTAGCAACAGGCATAGGAACTCTCTATATTGTTGCAACGCCAATAGGTAACCGTGAGGATATTACGCTTAGAGCATTGGATGTGCTGAAGTCGGTTGATTTCATTTTGGCAGAAGATACACGCCATTCACTGCAACTCTTGACCTCTTTGGGGATTAAAAGTCATCTTCAATCCTTACATGCACATAATGAAAATGATAAAAGCAACTCCATCATTGAACAACTGCAGGCCGGAAAATCCATCGCTTTAATCAGTGACGCAGGCACTCCATTAATTAGCGACCCTGGTTTTTTGTTGGTAAAATTAGCACGACAACATGATATTCCAGTAATTCCTATTCCAGGAGCTTGTGCATTGATTACCGCACTTTGCGCGGCTGGAGTCCCTTGCGATTCGTTTCTGTTTTCCGGTTTTCTTCCTGCAAAGCAACAGGAGAGGAAGAGCAAACTCGAATCGTTACGCAGTGAGCCTCATACTTTAATTTTTTATGAATCAACTCATCGCGTCCTTGACTGCCTTAATGATTTAGGTGATGTCTATGGTCAAGACTGTGACGTTGTGTTGGCAAAAGAACTCACTAAATCCTTTGAACGCTTTGTCACAGGTACTATACTTGAAGTTAAAAACTGGCTACTTGCTGAGCCTGCGCTCACAAAAGGTGAGTTTGTTTTGATTATCCCTCCTCGCTTAATTCATACAGAGCAAGATGCTCATGAAAAACTGCTGCAGATTTTATTGGATGAATTGCCTTTAAAACAAGCAGTGACTCTCGCATGTAAGCTTACCGACGCTCCCAAAAATGAGTTGTATGAAAAAGCATTGGCATTGAAAAATAAATAAATCCTTTAAAGCTTTTGCTCCATTCTACCCCAGGCTGAACGGGTATAATAAAAGTCACATATCCACGCTGCACCCAGGTTACAATTATCGCTTAAGTTGACGCTATTAAGCGCTCTCAAGCATCTCCTTTTTTGTATCATTTGCTGAAACAAGTAAATGATACAAATTTAATCTTCGACATCAATCATTGATCATCTATTCAAATAAGCGATCTATATGTATAATAAGCTGCTGTATTGAATTTAATAGAACCATGTTTAGTAATTTAATGCGACACCTTCCTATCAAAGACGTGCGCACCCAAAATGGGTTAAAACGATTATTGGGAATTGAAGCTTCTAGCACAGAGAAACAAGATGAAACTGGGGTTAGCGAGTTCTTTAATCAATTAGAACAACATCACACATTGCATCTAGATGATCTGTCTCCTAATCGATGTACCTATGCAAGTAACCAGTTTATGGCTGCAGAAGCGCTGGCAATGCTATCAAATAAAACAGAAATCGTAACTACTCACCCCTATACGCCACTGCGTGACGTACAGGGGTGAAAGAAACTGTACTCTAACGTTGATTGTTCAATGCCATAGCTACAGCAACCAAAGGATTTATTCCCTTATTTTGCATAGTTTGTAAATAAC
>JBOFJV010000135.1:0-3481 GCA_051657005.1 Legionella sp.
GGTACCTCCTTCGGCCTGTTTTAAAATCGATAGGATTTGGCTGTATGTAAATTTTGATCTTTTCATGAAGAATCTCCTTCGTTATAGGTTACGAGAAAATTCTACTTTTGACATCAGTTATTTTGCGGGGGGATTACCCGCTCACTTTTACTATGGAAAATCAAGGTAAATTTAGGATAAGATTGTACTTCGGCACTTTAATCTCCTTTTGTTCGCTCAATCAAGGACTTAGTCTAGACTAATTTGATTAAAGTGACCCCTTAATTGGTGTAGAGCCATAAATCTGGCTCACCACAAGTGGTGAGCTATCCATTCGAAGCGTTCACTTAAAGAAAAAATAGCATTGAATCGTAGCCTGGGTGCAGCGCAGAGAAACCCGTGGTTCTGAGTCACATCAATAAACCCGGGTTCCGCTGCGCTGCACCCAGGATACAATTTTTTAATTGGACTATGTAAATATCGCGATTAATTCATTAGCTGGTTGGCGTAAGGCGCCTTGGCAGCTAATGAACCTGGCTACAGGGAAACTTTTGATCTCTGCTTTTCGATAATGATGGCGAGTAAACTCGGTGTCGTGATTGGAAAGAATTACAGGAATACCTTTGGCTGCTGTTTCTTTGGCCAGTTCTACAAGTTCAATCTGATCTTCTGTTGTAAACCGTTTTTGAGTGTAGGGTAAAAGGTGTGTTTTTTCTGAAATAGGTACATAAGGTGGGTCACAATAAATGACATCTCCGCGTTCAGCATATTCGAATGTTTTACGAAAATCATTATGGATGAAGTGAACAATCTGGCTTTTTTGATGAAAGAGTTGCATTTCTTTATTTGGAAAATACGGTTTAGTGTAAAGCCCAAAAGGAACATTATACAATCCTTTGGAATTATATCGACATAATCCATTGTAGCCATGGCGGTTTAAATAAAGAAAAAGCGCTGATCTTTGTTGTGAATGGGGTGTTGCATTAAAATCGGCTCTTATTTGATAGTACTTTTCTTTATCATTAAACTCTGGAGTAAAATAACTGGCACAGGATTTAATAAATGCATCACCTTGATGTTGAAGGGCTGTAAAAAGATGGATCAAATCAAAATTACTTTCTGCCAGAAGATAAAATGAATAATTTGTATTCATTAAAACAACACCAGAGCCAGCAAAGGGCTCAATTAAGCGTTTACCTGGGGGAAGAAAGGGGATAATCTTTTCCAGACAGTTGTATTTACTACCTGCCCATTTGAGAAAAGGTCTTATTTTTACCATAGGTTTTACCACGATTTATTCCGGAAGAAGTATTGCCTATTTTTAAGAAAAAAAACAGAATTTTTGCAGTAAATAGTTAATGATTTTTTTGTTTCGGAATGAAGTTTCATTCAGAACAGCCAGCCTAAAAAGTTCAGCGTGCAGTTATCGTTACCAAACAATAGGAAATAATGGATGGTTCATTATTGCGCCCGTTGGCAGTTATTCACTTAACCATGGAAAATCATGGGATGTAGCCCATTGTCGTGGCGCGTGTCTGATGTCATCACCTAAAAAACGCACCGCCGGCGCTCTTTAGATACGCCACTTGCACAATGAAGTGTGAGCATGTGAAAACAGACGATATCGCCAGGTGTTATTTCCCACCCAAGAATAGGGTGTTTTTCACGGTTTGCCTCAATATTAGGACGATCAGCCAAACTTCCCTCTGGAAACCATTTGGCTTGATTATCCATAAAGGAACGAGGCATGAGCCATGGCCCCAAGTGTGACCCAGCAACAAATTCTAAAGTAGAGGCTCGTGATACAGGATCTACGGGGATCCATAAACTGCAATTTTGTTTTCCTTCAATATTATAATAGGGTTGATCTTGGTGCCAATTGGTTTGCTGTTGTGTGCCGGGTTATTTTACCAGTAGGTGATCATGATAAAGTCGAGCGTGACTGCTTTCCATAAGCTCACCTGCAATGATGCTAATAGGTGATTCAAAAATAAATTGTTTGTAGTAAGGATTGGTTTGCCAAGTACAAAAATCCTCGATAAAACGACCTGGATCATCTTTTTTACTGGCAATTTTTACTCGATGACTGGTGGATTTGAGGTTGAACTCAATACCATCTTCAAGTAATGCAATTTATGTAGGGGTCAAAATTTGACGAATACATACTGCCCCATCTCTTTTATAAGCGTCAATATGTGCTTGAGTTATGGATTTTTGAAATCGTCGAAGTATCTGTTGTGACAACATAGAGTTTTTAAAATGCATTGAACTAAATTGATAGTACCTGATTTAATGCAAAAGAACCAAAAAAATCATGAGTGCAATGTAAACTTATGCTATTTTACATCATCTTAGGATGATAAAATGGTTTATTATGCACGAGTTGAAATTAAAACCTGGTGAACGCAAGATGATTTTTCTGGCGTCGTTAGGTGGTGCTTTAGAGTTTTATGATTTTGTTATTTATGTTATTTTTGCGCCAATTCTCAGTCAGATTTTCTTTCCAGAAACCGATAAGCTCGCCTCATTAATGAGCGTCTATTCTGGTTTTGCAATTGGGTATTTGATTCGCCCATTGGGTGGAATTGCCTTTAGTCATTTTGGTGATAAATACGGACGCAAAAAAACCTTTATTTTTTCAGTCATCCTGATGGCTGTTCCTACGGCCATGATTGGATTTTTACCTACGTATCAGCATGTAGGAATTAGTTCAAGTATCCTGTTGATTTTTTTACGTTTATTACAAGGGCTCTCTATTGGAGGTGAAATTCCTGGAGCATTAACCTTCACTTGTGAGCATGTTAACCAACGTTAACGCTCTACAGCATGTGGTGTTATCTTTGCTTGCCTTAATGTAGGTATCGTCCTTGGTGCGGTAATTAGTCTTATTTTAACAAACCAACTTTCAAGCCAACAATTATTAAGTTTTGGTTGGCACATTCCATTTATTTTCGGTGGTTTACTTGGCGTGTTCAGTTTTTATATTCGCAAACAACTTGCTGAAAGTCCTTTATTTATCGCTTTTAAAAATACAGCGGAAAACACGAGAATACCTTTTATTGAAGCAATAACGTAACTACTCACCCCTATACGCCACTGCGTGTCGTACAGGGGTGAACGAACTATATTTAGAAAAAAATTGAAGTGCGCCACGAAAGTGCACGACCGCTAGTAGCTAAAAGTGCTACCGGGAAAGCGCGACCGAGCGCATTTCGTACTTAGCCTTGGGCTGTATGTGGTAACGAGTATGGTTAAGCGTAGGCAAAGGAAGTTGTAAGCCGTAAGCCGTAAGCCGCAAGGTTGAAGTGATTGATCTCCGTTAAGTTTAGTATGAGAGGTGGCCCAGGGTCTTTTGATACCTGCAGGCAACAGTGAATGAGATAATAAATCGGTTCGAATCATTCGCCGCCTCCGGAGTCTGAGAGCATGGCGTGCAACGAAAGCGATAGTGTAAACGTGGGAGGGCCCTATCCGCTCTCAAAAGGAGGTTAGTATCAACCGA
>JBOFJV010000136.1:0-9592 GCA_051657005.1 Legionella sp.
ATATTTTACAACCTCGATGACTTGATAAATCTCTGAATACTGGACCTAGAAACCTTCTGATTTGGCCATATAACACTTTTTTACGATATTTCGGTACAAACACTACATGGTATTTACAGTCATATTTCGAGTGACTTAAACTCTCATCCGATGATGTTGTCATAATTACTCTCCTGTGAAACCGTCAAGTTCACAGCTGTATTTTGACATCATCGTCACTAAATCTTAAGGCTAAGCCTTGAGAGTCTCACTAGTCAAACTAGTGGTTTACCTGTCTTAAAATTATTGGGCGTAATGTGCTGGGATGATGGTGAGTTGTCTACGGTACCCGCTACGACCGTCTTGATTTCATTTTTGTTGTTCATTTGATTTTGCGGAATCAATACCGATGCAGCAATTGCTGAAAATTTTTCTTTTTCACTATACTTCTTGTAATAATCATCGATTTCTTTTTATAATTGATTCGTCAGTGAAGAAGGATCTGGATTGGCGTAAAGTAAAGGTGAAATCAGTAGTGAAGTTAAAGTAAAACTCAGTATTTGTGATTTTAATTTCATAACACATCATCCTTGTTACATGGTGAGTAGCCTTGGTGAAGCGCAGCGTAACCAGGGAATTCAATACCATTTAAACCCGGGTTCAGCTGCGCTTCACCCAGGCTACGTTCTTATTTAGTGACTCAATTGCCTATCGATTGTGCACGAATTTTCAAAGTTTCTAAAGCCATTTCAAGTCGAGTGAGTACCCTTTCTTTACCTAACAAAGTTAACGTCATATCAATCGAAGGCGACATACTGGAACCGGTTACAGCCACACGTAAGGGTTGGGCAATTTTGCCCATATTGATATCAAACTCAGCACAGATATCATTAATGCACTCTTGTAAATGATCTTTTTCCCAGATCTCAACTGACTTGAAGCATTTGTAAATGGCAGTTAAAGGTTCGATAACAACCGGTCGTAAATGTTTCTTGACTGCATCTTCATCGTACTCAATCGTATCGGTGAAAAAGTACAAACTCATTTGATACATTTCAGCTAAAGTTTTGCAACGTTCCGCTTGAATCGAAACCAAATCAGCTAATTCAGGGCCGTTAGTGACACTGATGCCCTCTTTTGCGAAATGCCAATGCAAAGCAGCTGCCACATCTTCTACTGGATCATTTTTTTGATAATGCTGATTGAGCCAAAACAGCTTTTCGTAGTTGAAGCTTGAAACGCCACGACTGACATGCTTCAAATCAAAAAAGGAGATCATCTCATCCATACTAAAAATTTCCTGATCGCCATGTGACCATCCCAAACGGACCAAATAGTTTAACAACGCATGCGGCAGAATACCTAATTCCTTAAATTGCAGCACGCTTACAGCGCCATGCCGCTTGGATAAGCGCTTACCATCCTCACCTAAAATCATCGGTAAATGAGCAAAGACAGGAATAGCTGCGTTTAATGCATTGAATAAGTTAATTTGCCTATGGGTATTATTGACATGATCGGCGCCGCGAATCACATGAGTGATTTTCATATCGATGTCGTCAATAACCACTGCAAAATTATAGGTAGGATGACCATCTGAGCGGATTAAAATTAAATCATCCAATTCGCTATTCGCTACATTAATTTCACCATAGACTTCATCATGAAACGATACGATTCCTTCTTCAGGATTTTTAAAGCGAATGACGAAGGGTTTATCCGATACAGGCAAATTTTTATCCCGGCAATGACCGTCATAACGTGGTTTTTCTTTCGCGGCAAGTTGTGCTTCGCGTAATGCTTCCAAACGCTCTTTACTGCATTCACACCGATACGCTTTGCCATCGTCTAAAAACTGTTGCGCAACCTGACTGTAACGGTCATAACGCTGTGTTTGATAAAATGGGCCTTCATCATAATCCATACCTAACCAAGCCATCCCATCTAATATGGCACGTACCGACTCCTGGGTTGAACGTTCTTGATCCGTATCTTCAATACGGAGAATAAATTCACCATGATGGCGTTTTGCATAAAGCCATGAAAAAAAAGCAGTTCTTACTCCGCCCACATGCAAAAAACCAGTTGGGCTTGGCGCAAATCGAGTTCTAACAGTCATAATCGCTTCCACATTGTAAGGAATAAAATAATCGGGCTATAATAACTGACTTTGTAGCCTGGGTGAAGCGCAGTATAACAGGGAAAACTTTATCTTTTCCGCTATGCTATGAATAATATCCCAACTTTTGGTGAGTTATCTTGAAAAGCATTGGTATTAAGTATCAACTAAGAATTACGACCCTTATTCCTGCCTTTCTAGTCGCCCTACTTCTCGCTATTTTTTACCATGGATTGTTTGGTAACGACTTAAAGCAACATATGTCGCGTCTTGGAGAAGCCTATATTCGCCAATTACTCCCAGCTGCGCAATACGCCATGTTGCGACGAGATGATCGCACGCTGCAAGGCTTAATCAATGCATCAACCATTAATCCAGAGGTCAAAGCTTTAGCATTTTATAACAGCGATGGCCAATTACTTGCTTATCGTGGTGGCAAACATTCGTTGCATAAACCATTTAGTCCACCTCAATTCACTGGCGATTACATTGAGAGTAAACAAATTAATCCGTTTACAATTAATTTCATCGCTCCTGTGACCATCCCTAAATTTAATCTTTATTCACATTCTCCTTTTAAAAACATACTCAGTCCAATGGGTTCGCGTGCGGATGATATTTTAGGTTGGTTGTCCATCGACATTGATACACGTTCTATGATCATCAAACGGTATCAAATGCTTATCGTGACAATATTTATTACTTTATTTGGGTTGTTGGTAGGTTTAACGATTCATTATTTCCTCTCTAAACGCATCTATTTGCCCATTTCTCGCCTGCGTCGGAGCATGAAGCAAATTTTACGTAATGAATTCGAAACTGAAATTAAAACAAGCAGTCCTGGTGAGTTAGGTATTATCGAACAAGGTTGTGCCCATTTACAAAAAGAATACCTTGATACAATGCGCGATTTAAATCAACACATCGAAGTAGCTACGGAGGACTTACAGCAAAGTCTTGAGCTTTTGGAAGAAAAGAACATTGAACTGTCACTTGAGAAAAAAAAGATAGAAGAAAAAAGCCGACAAAAATCCGAGTTTATAGCCAATATGAGCCATGAAATACGCACCCCAATGAATGGCGTAATTGGCTTTACCAATGTATTGCTCGAAAGCAAACTGGATCCACTGCAACTCGATTATGTAAAAACCATCAAAGCCTCAGCTCAAGACTTATTAGGCATTATTAATGATATTCTTGATTTTTCTAAAATCGATGCCGGTAAATTGCATCTGGATTGTATCCCGCTCAATATTCGCCATTGCATTGATGAAGTATTGACGCTTGCAACGCCTAATGCGCATAAAAAAGGAATTGATTTAATTCCCATAACCGAAATCAACGTACCTAAAATTATTTTGGGCGATCCCTTCAGAATCAAACAATTCATTACGAATTTGGTTACCAATGCGGTCAAATTTACTGATCATGGATACGTCTCAATCCGTACGAAAGTAGAGCAAGAAACGGATAAAGATTATACTTTAGGTATTACAATTATGGACACCGGCCTGGGTATCTCCCCAGAAGATCAAAGTAAACTGTTTACTGCATTCAATCAGGCAGACACAAGCATTACCCGTCGTTATGGTGGTTCAGGTCTTGGCTTGGTAATCTGTAAAAAGCTCTGCGAAGAAATGCAGGGCCGTGTTACATTTACCAGTGAACTCAATAAAGGCTCTGCCTTTACCGCTCATATTAAGGTTGAAAAACTGGTTGCCTATGAAATTGAAAAAAATCAAATACACCCATTTGCTCACTTTAAAATGCTGTGTTTTGACGATAATCCTTTGCATTTAGAGGCCTTATGCAACGGTTTGTGGTATTGGGGCATTGAATGCATTCCGGTCAATTCGTTTAATCAACTCGCCAATGCACTTAAAAATAATCAAGATTGCAAGATCGCTTTTCTCAATGTGAACAAAGGTTATGAGCAACAACTTGCAAAAATTATTTCTGAAAATAATTATTTCCCTTACGTACTCATTTCCAAATGGCTGATCAATGATTACACTGCACTTGGAGCAAAGGGTTTCCTGTATAAGCCTATAAGCATTCAAAAACTTCAAGATGTGATTGAATCCCTTATCAATCAAGACAACATTGAAAAACCAACCAACCATGAGTTAGATGGTTTAAGAGAACAATTACGCTTTCTCCATCCCGATCTTCTTATTGCAGAAGACAATCCAGTCAACAAGATGCTTCTTGATTCTTTATTAGGTACCAATGCAAACATTACTTCCGTTGATGATGGCGAAATGGCCGTCGCTGCGTGTAATGAAAAGAAATACAATCTCATCTTGCTTGACTTACAAATGCCTAAATTAAATGGTTTGGAATCAGCTCGCCTGATTCGTCAAAAATCACGACTGAATGGGCATACCCCTATTGTTTTAATTAGTGCAAATGGTAGCGATGTGAATAATATTGATCTAAAAAAATCAGGTGTCGACTTTTGTCTGCAAAAACCTATCGATGAAAAACAATTACTCATACAAATTCTGCGTATTGCCGATAAGGCAAAACACGCGGCAATTGACTGGCAATTATGCGTTCAAAAAGTATCGGGAAATCATGCTCTGGCGGAAGAGTTCCTTGCTAAATTTGTTGAGGAACTTCATAAAAATCGCGAAGAATTTATTCAACTGATGCATGAAAATAATATTAAAAAATTAGGTGAAGCCTCCCACAAACTTCATGGAGCATGTTGTTTTTGTGTCGTACCTACGTTGCAAAAAAAGGTCGTTCATATTGAAACGTTAGCTGCGCACACGACCTCAATTGAAGAGTTGGCAACCCCTTTCGCCGAGTTAATTCAAAGTATCGATGCAGTAATTAGCGAATATGAAAATCAAAATATAAGGATTTAATTCAACACGTTTTATAATGTAATTATTCTAATTTTTTAACGTATTCCCAGGAGAACCAATGACTATAAAAAATGCAATATATGCTCAATCAGGTGGTGTGACCTCTGTAATTAATGCATCAGCTTGTGGCGTCATTCAAACTGCCAAATTATATCCAGAGCAAATAGGAAAAGTATATGCTGCTAAAAATGGAATTATTGGCGCACTCAATGAAGAACTTATTGATACTTCCCTTGAAAGTGATGCATATATTGCCAAATTATTGCAAACCCCTTCTGGCGCTTTTGGCTCATGCCGCTATAAGCTAAAAAATGATAACGAGGAATACGAACGACTGATAGAAGTATTTAAGGCACACAACATTGGCTATTTCTTCTATAATGGTGGCGGTGATTCGCAAGATACGGCACATAAAGTATCGCAGTTAGGCGAAACAATGGGCTATCCCATTACGTGTATTGGGATACCTAAAACTGTTGATAACGATCTCCCCTTTACCGACACATGCCCTGGATTTGGTTCTGTTGCAAAATATGTCGCTATTTCCACTCGCGAAGCAGGTTTTGACGTCGCATCGATGGCTGAATCGTCAACAAAAGTATTTATCCTTGAGGTGATGGGGCGTCATGCCGGATGGATTGCTGCAGCCAGTGGCTTGGCAGGCCAAAATCCTGAGGAACCACCCCACATTATTTTGTTCCCAGAGGTTCCTTTTCAGCAGAGAAAGTTCTTAAACAGGGTCGATGAATGCGTCAAAAATTATGGCTATTGTGTTGTTGTTGTTTCCGAGGGAATTCGCAATACTGAATGGAAGTTTTTAAGCGAAGCTGGAATTCGTGATGCATTTGGCCATGCTCAGTTAGGTGGAGTTGCACCCATTATCGCTCAGCTCATTAAAACAGAATTGAATTATAAATATCATTGGGCGGTAGCTGATTATCTCCAACGAGCAGCACGTCACATTGCTTCAAAAGTAGATTTGGACCAAGCATATGCACTGGGTAAAGCTGCTGTAGAATATGCAATTCAAGGCCATAATGCCATTATGCCCATCATTGTCCGTGAGCATGATGAACCTTATAAATGGTCTATAGGTCATGTTGGATTATCCGATGTTGCCAATCAAGAGAAAGCAATGCCTAGAGAATTTATTACGGAAGATGGAATGGGAATTACGGCGAATTGTCGACGCTATTTATTACCTTTAATTCAAGGAGAAGCTTATCCTGAGTATGTGAATGGGCTACCGGATTATGTTCGTTTGAAGAATCAATTGGCTCCTAAAGTTTTGAGGTAAGGGCACGTTGGAGCTTGATTCGTTCAACCAATAGCAGCAATGGAAGGTACTGGGTCGAAGCCTCAGTGCAGAGTAGCAGAACCCGAGTTTATTGATTTGACTCAGAACCACGGGTTTCGCTACACTGCACCCAGGCTACCCTATTCTCTTCAACTTGAAGCAAAATTCGAGTTAACTGAATCATTTATGAATAATCACTCAACATGCAATACCTTCTGCTACAATTATTAAGGAAGGGATTCAAATAGGATATTATTTTTCTGCCTTGAAATGGTTTGTTGTATCGTTGTTTACCCTATTTGACATGTAACTTATTGATAGATGCGATTTTATTTGCCTATTTATCATTGTAACTAATCATTAGGAGCGAAAATGAAACAAAAGGGCTTTACTTTAATTGAGTTAATGATAGTCGTAGCAATCGTGGGTATTCTTGCTGCAATTGCTATCCCAGCTTATCAGGATTACGTCGTTAGAGCTCGGGTTACGGAAGGATTTAAGTCTTGCCTCTTCAGCACAAACAACTATTGCTGAAAATGCAACGACTGGTTCTGCTGATTTAAGCTTAGGTTGGGCACAACCTCCTGCAACTGCTACTGTTCAAGGTGTTGTGGTTACTCCAGCTACTGGAGTAGTTACTGTCACTTATACCGCTTTGGCAAATGGTGTTGTACTGACACTAACACCTTCGTCAAAAGGAGCGCCTATAGCAGCAGGTACGCCACCAACAGCACCAATTACCTGGGTTTGCGCTGTAACTGATGCAAACAACGATAGATATGTTCCTGCAAACTGTCTAATATAAGTATAATTAAGTTAAAAAGCCGCTTTAAGGCGGCTTTTTATTTTTCATTTGATTTTATTAAGTTGAGTTTTAAGTATGTCGCGAAAAAATCGTATCGAAGAGTTATTGAATAAAGAGCTTGCTCCTATTTATTTAGATGTTGAAGATGAATCGATGAATCATCATGTCCCTGAAGGTGCACAAACCCACTTCAAAGTCACCGTGGTGTCGCAGCACTTTACTGATTTATCACGAATTGCACGCCATCGGTTATTAAATCGTTTGCTCAGTAGCGAGTTTGAACTTGGGCTACATGCCTTAAGCATGCACTTATTTACTGTTGAAGAATGGGAAAAACGCAATGCTACGGTATTAGAATCCCCTAAATGCAAAGGCGGTTTTGAAAAAGAGCGATAGAACAAGTACAAAAAATTGTGGCAATCGATATGGAAACACTAAAGTTTATGGGCTTGAGAATAAATTAATAGTAACGCATGGCGTTAACTTCCTATATAATGTCTCGCATTTTAACAAATAGAATCAATTCATGAACAACTGGTCCTCTGAAAAAATATCTGTACTCGCATTAATTTTACTCATTACCGGTGCAATCGATAGTATTAGAAATTTACCTGGAACGGCGTTATTCGGCTCTTCATTAATTTTTTTCTTTATTTTTTCGGCGATCGTTTTTTTAATTCCAGTCGCTTTAGTTGCGGCGGAATTATCATCAACCTGGTCTGAAGAAGAAGGTGGAATCTACAGTTGGGTCAAGCATGCTTATGGAGAGAATCTCGCGTTTTTTACCATCTGGCTGCAATGGATTAATACTCTAGTTTGGTATCCAACGACTTTATCGTTTATTGCCGGCGTTTTAGCTTATCTGATTAACCCTGAACTGGCACAAAATAAGTATTATTTAATTACCGTAATCTTAATTATCTTCTGGTCATTAACCTTTATTTCTTTATCCGGCCTACGAGCCTCCGCCAATTTTGCAGGTCTTTGCGCCATTTTAGGAATGATAATTCCCATGGGATTTATTATACTTTTAGCGATTATTTGGGTTATAAAAGGCAATCCCATTGCGATTGATTTAAGTTTGCCGAATTTATTACCCCATTGGAAAGACAGTCAATCATGGGTATCTCTCACGGCAATTATGACGTCATTTCTTGGCATGGAACTGGCAGCAGTACATGTACGCAATGTGAAAAACCCTCAGACCAATTTTCCTCGTGCAATGTTCTTTTCAGTACTGCTTATTTTAACAACTATGATTTTTGGCTCGCTTGCCATAGCGTTTGTCTTACCGAAAGAAAAAATCAGTCTCATTGATGGCGTACTACAAGCCTTCACTAATTTTTTTCATGCCTACCACTTATCATGGTTACTTCCCATACTCATTGGTCTGCTGTTATTAGGAAGCTTGGGCAGTATGATTAATTGGATTATTTCGCCAGCCAAAGGTTTGCTCATGGCAGCCAATCATAATTTTTTACCTAAATTTATGTGCCAATTAAACAAACGAGGTGTTGCGTCACGAATTCTAATCACTCAAGCGATTCTTGTTACTCTGTTGTGCAGTGGCTTTCTTTTATTTCCAACAGTCAATGCGATTTATTGGCTTTTTACCGCATTAAGTACTGAGCTTTACATTATGATGTACGTTTTGATGTTTCTTGCTGCCTGGAGTCTAAAAAGCAAATTCGCACATCTGAATCGCCCTTTTGCAATACCTGGAAAAAAAGCAGGTTATTATTTGACCTGTATTTTAGGTTTATGCGGTTGTACTATGACGTTAATCGTAGGATTTATTCCGCCAGTTGAATTTATGAATTTTGGCAGTGCGAGCCATTTTCGTTTGGTCTTTTCCATAGGGGTCATCTTAATGATGATTCCCGCATTTCTATTGTATTGGCGGAAAAAATACATTACGAAATAATTGTACTAAATGTAGTTGGGTGCAGCACATAGCCGTCAGGCTAAGAAAGGATGAAATAAAGTAACTTATTGAATTAAAAAGAAGCAACAGATTACCGTTTAAAATTTTTAGTTCGAAGTTTCATTAAAAGTAGGTTGGGTCTTGAGGTATCGACACTTATTTTGCAAGTACGTTTTTAGCACAAAATCCGTCGTTGCGAGCCGTAGGCGAAGCAATCAAGTGACCTTTAAAAAGTATCGTAGCCTTGGTGCAGCGCAGAGTAACCAGGGTTTATTGCTTTGACTCAGCAAACAGGGTTCCGCTGCGCTGCACCCAGGCTACACTGACCGTTTAAGGTGAACAGTTACTATTTTTAATTCGTTGTCTCAATAAAAGGGCTCTTTCCCATTTAAGGGGGCAGCTCTAATCACCCACAGAGCACCTTAACACGCACTCTGTAATTTTCAAATTTTCTACAACCATAAGCTCTTCGCTGAATGATTTTCATTTTACGATGAAACCCTTCTGTGATTCCATTTGATTTACTAAACCGCCACATTCTGGCGACTTCATCTTTCCAAGCTCCCAGGGTCTTACCCAATGAAGCTAAAGCCTT
>JBOFJV010000137.1:0-3910 GCA_051657005.1 Legionella sp.
CAAATGGAATCACAGAAGGGTTTCATCGTAAAATGAAACTAATTCAGCGAAGAGCTTATGGTTTTATAAAATTTGAAAATTACAGAGTGCGTGTTAAGGTGCTCTGTGGGTGATTAGAGCTGCCCCCTTAAATGGGAAAGAGCCCCTTTTTTATCATCTGGCTCTTCGGCTATTGCACGATTTAATGCGTCTTGGAGTTCACTGCATTCTGTTTCGGTATCAATGAGTCGAGCAACTGGTTGTACCTTGTCATCCTCACCCATTCGACTCAATTTACTGGTATCTGTTTGCGCCTCAAAGAGAACTTTTATAAAGGCTCTTGCGATCATTTGTATTATTGCATTGTGTTTACTACCCATTGACACATCCCCCATGACACATTATTGAGTCACTTACTTATAGAGACCTAAACCAGCAAAGTGCCTTATTTTATACCAAGAAGAACTCTGCATCAACAAACCAATGGAGGCACTAATGCTTCCAATTGCTGAAAAGTAATCCAGTTTATCTAAGTTTTTCAACCGATAATGATGTCTTGATTATCATCAGAAAAACACAACATCACCTGCTTGATTTATTTTTAGTCTTTTCACTATTGATAATCATTCTCATTTGCGATACAGTGAAGCCCTAATTTACCTAATGGGAAAAAAAATGGCAGTCAATACAAAAAAGTTCCCCTTCAAACCGAAAAAAATTCCTTACTACCTTTTAGTAACCTTACTTACATTAGGTGCCAGTTTAATTCTGGGCTTTTTAAGCTTTGGTGGTATGTATGCATTGTTCCCGGTTTTATCCTTATCATTTGCAGCCTTTGGCCTTTCTGTTGCTTATGAAGGTGAAATTTATTTACAAAATATTAAAGGTTCCTTCAAAAAATTATTTAAAAGCAGTTACTTAGAAAATCATCTTGCAAAAGAGTATTTGTTGGCCCACTTCCCGGAAAATACCCAAGATGAGAATTGCCAGCAATTTTTCAGAGATTATGAAGAACACCTCAAATTACTGAGCGCCTTCAAGCACAAACACTTGGATAAAGAAAGTAAAAAACGAAAAAAACAAATAGAAAAAACTTTGACCGACATGGAAAAATGGTTTGCTTTGCAACTGTTTGCAACGAAAGAATCAAATAATGGACAATCAGACTATACCGGCGCATTAAGAATCTGGCTTGCAGAACACGAACAAGATAAATGGCAAAAGGAGTTAAATAAACGCAAAACCACATTTAATTTTGTTAAAGCATTTAGTGTGCTCTCTGCTGCCTTTATGGGTCTTGGTAGTACGTACCTCATTGTTGAGGCGTTTAGTGTTATTCCATTTTTTGCCGCAATCCCTTTTGCATTTTGGCCATTGATCATTGTTCCTATGGCCATTATCGCGGGAGCGGCTTATGGGATGTTGACTTATAATGCAATCACCGATTTGATTAATAACGATACCATTAACAAGTGGTACACCAAAATCCATGACGACCTGAGCCAAGGCTTAACCCCTAGAAATGTATTTTTAGCGACGATGGCTGTGTTATTAACAACCGTAGCGGTCTTGCTAACTTTTTGTACCGCAGGGACTTGGTGGACCATCGCCACGAATGCCCGCCCATTATTTGAATGGATGCGACGCATGCCCAGTTTTATTATGGGGGTAATTAATCCTCTATTTACTGGATTATCCACGATATTTTTTAACATTGAAAACATTGCTGAATCATTAGAAATGGTTGACGAGGCCTCTCGTGCGGACACCAATATCTTTCAAAGAACGTATGAGTCCATTACTGAAGGGTGTTCTCATATCCGTGCAACTGAAAATTGGTGGCAAATATTAAATCCATTTCGCATCATTTTAAAATTAACCGTTACTCCGTTACGTATTTTGCTCTTTCTAGGACATCTGGTCAGTATCGCACTCACCTCTGATCGTGTACCCGGAGTCCCTCAAATTCTGTCGCTACTGATAGCAATTATCAGCGAAGGTTTTGAGGACGCACACTATTTCGTTGGCAAGGCAGGACACCCTAATAAAGATGGCAATGAAGAAATAAAACGTTTACTTGAAGAGCACCTCGGTGATGAAGGCGGCCATGAATTGGACACCGACATCCCCACTCGTATTTTAAAAGTATTAACCTTACCTTTGTATGCTCTTGCAGCAGCTTGGGATTGGCTTGCAAGTAATGGCAATCACCATTCAGAAGAAAACCCTCAGCGTAGAGTACTGACTTTTGCTCAAGCCTGGAACAAGCAACAAGGGATACCTGAGGAAGAAGAAGTTTTAAATGCAAAACCTTCATCAAAAGAATGGCAAATTGAACATAGCATTTCCTTAATTGAAAAGCACGAGCGCAAGCATTTAAACGATGTATGGGGTGGTTCTGAATTAGCGGATGAAAAGCGAAAGAGCCTGAAGCAATTGAAGGACAAAGTCCGCTCCGTTAAAGATGATTCATTACCAGAAATCCTGGAACAGGAAAAATTGAATCCCGTCTACAATCAACATCGATTATTTGCATTGCAAAAAGATGAAGTAACAACCTCTCAAGCATTTATTGATGAATTACCGATACGTGTTGGTGCGCGACGATAAACTTTATAGCCCCCCTCCATGTTCAGGAAGATTTCTCAACCTTCCTGAACATTAAAGTACTCAATTATTTAACGATGTATGCGCTTGGAATAGCTCCTCTTTTATGCAAACATTAGCCTGCTCGATTCAAAAAACTGCCTTCAGCACCGATACATGCTTTAAGGAAATATCGTGAAAAAAACTTTACTTGCTGCATTAGCATTATTTTTCTTATTGGCTCAGCTAAGCTACGCACAACGTGAAATGGCAATTACAATTGATGACCTCCCCCTTATTCAAGGCTCCTATGCTGATTTTGAAAATATCGTACACAGCTTGACTCGACATAAGGTTCATGCCGCAGGTTTTGTCATTGGGAAATACGTCCATGCGGATACGATAAACCAACTTGAGCTCTTTCAAAATAATGGTCTGATATTAGGAAACCATACCTATTCCCATATCAATTTAAAACATATGTCGAGTTCAGCTTATATAAAGGATGTTGCTCAAGCAGATAAAATTCTGATCCCTTTTATGTCTGTACCGAAATATTTTCGTTATCCCTATCTTGAAGAGGGCTATTTTTGGCAGAAAAACGCCGTCCGCAACTACTTAAATGAACAGCATTACATTGTATCTACGGTCACTGTAGACAGTAGAGACTTTGAATTTAACAATGAATTGTTGCAACTAAAACAGCAAAATCCAACTGCACCATTGTCCGATTTGAAACAACGTTATCTTGACTCTGTTTGACAACGCACATTAGCTGCAGAAAAAAAGAATGCGGGGAACAATGGCAAACAAATTTTACTGCTTCATGCCAATCTATTGAACGCTTATTTTTTAGATGATTTGCTACGGATGTTTGAAGATCATGGATATCGTTTTATTTCACTTGCTGAGGCATTAAAGTCTCAATGAGCTGGGTTTAAGTAGCTGGTAGAGTTAACCAGTCACCTGGCCAACCCCCCATTTAGAACCCATCGTGCCCTACTAAAGCAATGGGCTCAAGACAATTTCATTACATACTCATACCTTATCAATCAGAACAATCGGTGTATTATTTTTGCATCTGGTAGTGGATGCTTCTTTACGAATAGGTGGAATTTATTCCAGTCGAACGACTTGCGTTGACTCCGCCTATTGAGCCATTTAAATCTTATCATCTTGGCTTCGTACAGAAATTTTGACACCATTTTGAAATTGAAACTTACACCATAATACTGCACATGGCCTCTCAATTTGGCACAGAAGGTTTTCCATATTCCAGCAAGCGTGACTTTATTTCTTACCTGTTTTGCCCAAGCCGTCAGCTTATTCAACTTAGACCTTAGCC
>JBOFJV010000138.1:0-3056 GCA_051657005.1 Legionella sp.
ACTACAACGGGCTAATCGGTTATAGCTTACATCTAATATTAATGGTTGATATCCGCTCACTTTTACTATGGAAAATCCAGGTAAATTTAGGATAAGATTGTAATTCGGCACTTTAATCTCCTTTTGTTCGCTAAATCAATGACTTAGTCTAGACTAATTTGATTAAAGTGCCCCCTTAATTGGTGTATAGCCTAAATTTGGACAGAGTTCATCTTCTGCAAAAGCGGAGCTAGTAAGAACTAAAGCTGCAGCAAAAGCAGTTAATTTGGATCCTAAAGACATATATATACTCCTTTGTTTTTTGTAAAAATCGTCAAAAGAGTACCATTTGATTGCATAATTTACAATGGAGTAATTGTTTATGAGATGTTCACTCCTAACGAACGGAATGCGACTTTTTGCGTTATTTTTTATTTTCCTAATAACAGTCCGTTCTTGGAGTCGGGAATAAACTCAAGAGGATATCGTGAAAAATCATGTCTTTTTTGATGATTATTGCGCAAGTTTAAAAAGGTTGTTTTGATATCTAAAGCCTGTTTTAGTTGCAATGTTTCATCAAAAGGATTGTAAATTTCGAGTAGCAACTCATACCAAGGTGCATTTTCCTTTATTCTTGGCGTATGAGACATTTCAGGCTGGGCAAATAAAGGTATAGGAACACCTGCAAGTTGGTGTAGCTTTTCGCTGATCATAGTTACCGCTGCGAATTTCGCTTCGAGACTGTGGCCTGCAATATGAGGGGTGCAAAGTAATGCCTTATCGATAATACGTTTATCGATGCTCGGTTCATTAAGGTATACATCGGTACAATAAATAAGTGGTCTGGTGTGATTTAACAAATCCTTTTCGTTAATAATTACGCCACGTGCAGCATTGATAATAATGCAGTTTGATTTTAATAGCGCTAAAACGTTGCGATTAATTAAATTGACGCTGGGATAAGGTTGGGTGTTGTGCAGTTCAGCATGGATGCATAAAAGATCGACTTCATATAATTCTTCAAGTGTACAACTTTGAAAATCACGCGGTTCTCGTATTGCTCTTAACGGATCATAAGTCAATGTTTGGAAATCTGCTGCTTGGAGTCGTTCAGTTACCGCTGTCCCTACTTTTCCCATGCCAATAATTCCAGCTTGATTGCCAGCAATCAGGCGTTGTTGCTGTAGAAATGCCAGGCAAGCAACTACATAATCCGCTACGGAGCGAGCATTTGAGCCCTTAGCATCAATAATCCCAATATTTTGTGAGTTAAGCCACATCGAGTCAAGGTGATCAGTGCCACTACTTGCTGTGGCAACATAGCGTAAGCAATGATTTCTTAATAATGTTTGATTGACTTTGAGTGTAGAGCGACAGAACAGAACGTCTTGCCCTGGAAGTAGATGAGCAAGCTCATCAGGATGATGATATTGCGTTAAGTGAAATGGCATCGGAAATGCCTGAGTTAATCCCGGAAGAGACGCATCAGCAAGAACATTCATATTTGAAAAATGGCACTAATTACAGTCAGTCCCAAATTAATTAATGGGGTCAAGATCATTCCTAAAATGCCAGTAAATACTAAAAGAAGAAAAATCAAAAAGCCATAAGGCTCTATTTTCGCATAAGCCATCGCTTGTTTAGGTGGTAAAAGGCTGTAGAGAACTCGGCTGCCATCCAAAGGTGGAATGGGAAGTAAATTTAAAGCAGCTAAAACTAAGTTGATGATCATTCCTGCTCGTGCAGTTACCAAAAGAAAAAGCGCGGGCATCGACGTCTCTGGATGAAGTGCGGTTGCGATTTTAAAGCAACCAGCCCAAAAAAACGCCATTAAAATATTGGCAAATGGACCTGCAAGAGTGATCAGAATTAAGTCTCGTCGCGGATGACGAAACTGATTCCAATTAATTGGAACAGGCTTGGCATAACCGATTACAAAATTAAATTGAGTCAAAACCCCAACTACGAGAGGTATCAGTACAGTTCCAACGGGATCAATATGGTGAATGGGGTTTAAGCTCAAACGTCCAAACATTTTGGCTGTAGTATCACCACAACGATAGGCGACATACGCATGGGCAGCTTCATGTAAGGTGATGGCAAATAAGACTGGGAGTGCCCAAATGCATATTTGCTGGATTAAAGTAAATTCTGGCATTAAAAAATTAACCCGTGATCAATGTTATTTGATTTTACGAATAGTAGCAGTTAATAACAAGTAAAAAGCGACTAAAGCATTAATTCCTTGAGTGCAAAGTGGTACTTCTTAGTGTTTCCTGTTGGGAGTAATATTTCTAAGGTTGTTTTTGAGGTACTCTATGTTAATAAGGAAGGTAATATCTTGGAAATAACCATTTTATAGTAGGAAATAATGATTCATTTATTTGATGCACATTTACATATCATTGATTATCAGTTTCCTTTGATTGCGAATCAAGGGTATTTACCGGATGAATTTGTGGCAACTGATTATCTGATGCGAGCAAAGCATTTACAAATTATTGGCGGCGCTGTGATCTCGGGATCGTTTCAGGCGTTTGATCAAGCGTATTTAGTGAATGCATTATCTTTTTTTAGGACCAAACTTTGTTGGAGTAACACAACTTCCTGCTCACGCAAGCGATGAGACCATTGTAGAATTAAATCAAAGTGCGCCACGAAAGTGCACGACCGCTAGTAGCTGAAAGTGCTACCTGGAAAGCGCGACCGATCGCATTTCGTACTTAGCCTTGGGCTGTATGTGGTAACGCGTATGGTTAAGCGTAGGCAAAGGAAGTTGTAAGCCGTAAGCCGCGAGGTTGAAGTGATTGAGCTACGTTAAGTTTAGTATGAGAGGTGGACCAGGGTCTTTTGATACCTGAAGGCAACAGTGAATGAGATAATAAATAGGTTCGAATCATTCGCCGCCTCCGGAGTCTGAGAGCATGGCGTGCAACGAAAGCGATAGTGTAAACGATGGAGGCCCTATCCGCTCTCAAAAGGAGGTGAGTATCAACCGACAAGTTTAAAAACGATGGAGTTGAGATGGCGAAAATTAAAAGATAGGGAGTCAGATGAGGCATAGTACTCTGAGCTTG
>JBOFJV010000139.1:0-4296 GCA_051657005.1 Legionella sp.
TTATCTCATTCACTGTTGCCTTCAGGTATCAAAAGACCCTGGGCCACCTCTCATACTAAACTTAACGGAGCTCAATCACTTCAACCTTGCGGCTTACGGCTTACAACTTCCTTTGCCTACGCTTAACCATACGCGTTACAACATACAGCCAAAGGCTAAGTACGAAATGCGCTCGGTCGCGCTTTCCAGGTAGCACTTTCAGATACTAGCGGTCGTGCACTTTCGTGGCGCACTTTGATAAAGATTTAACCACCTTTTCAGTCGTCAGCCCCTTTTTTTCTATCTTAAGAACAATATGTTCGCCCTCGCCACTGAACGGTGTATCAAACAATTCATTGACCTGAAAATCATCAGGAATACATTTAAAACGAGCAGTGGATTTTGGCACTCCATAAGCATATGACCAATCTAAAGAATACATGAACACCAATCCTTACTAAAATTAACGCCACCCTTCATCAAAAAATAATAAAAGCTATATAAATCAAATGATTTTAAGTGCATACTTAACAGTGTTAAGAAGCTTGAACCGTCTATGTTTTAGACGATTTGCTGCTTTTGCTCAAGTACTTTTTAAAGATAAGCCATCATTAAATGCAATTACCTCTCTTTAGAAGATCTTTTGAACATGCAAATCCCAGTTTCTTAACTAGTATTAATTGTTACTAAATGGATAGATTAACAATGAACTCATTTCCACCAATACGTAAAGCAGTATTTCCTGTTGCGGGTTTAGGAACACGATTTTTACCTGCAACAAAAGCAGCGCCAAAAGAAATGTTGACAGTAGTTAACAAACCTTTGATCCAATATGCAGTTGAAGAGGCATACGCAGCAGGCATACGCCAAATGATTTTTGTAACCTGCCATAATAAACGTGCTATTGAAGATCATTTTGACCTGACTTATCAACTGGAAAATGAGCTTCGCATCCATGATAAAAATGAACTTTTATCCATTGTCCAATCGGTGACTCCTTCAGACATGGAATGTTTTTATGTCCGCCAGGCCCGACCTATTGGCTTAGGACATGCCGTTTTATGCACTGAGAAAATAGTAGGTAATGACTCATTTGCTTTAATACTCGCTGATGACTTAATGACCGCCGAGCCTCCGGTGATAAAGCAATTAACAGATATGTATGAGCAATACGGTCATAGTATTATTGCAGTTGAAAATGTACCTACTGAATTGACACAATGTTATGGTATTATCCAGGGTGCTCCATGGGATAAAAAATTGTTGAGCATCCATCATTTAGTAGAAAAACCGAAATCACAGCATGCTCAATCAAATACAGCAATTGTCGGACGTTATATACTCACTCAGGGAATTTTTGAAGAGATTAGAAAATTACCTCATGATGAACATAAAGAGATTCAACTAACTGATGCAATTAATGGATTACTAAAAAGAGAAACGGTTTTAGCACTTCCTTATGAAGGAACTCGTTATGATTGTGGTAGCGTACTCGGCTTTCTAAAAGCTAATGTAGATTTAGGAAAAAAACACCCAACAGAAGGTGAAAATTTTTCCAAATGGCTTTTGACTTAAAGTCATACATCCAGTCACCAGATTTTGAATAGTATCCATTCAGAGGGTATGCTTGAATCTTGGAGGCGCTCCCTTCATTCAGGGTGAATAATCACTAAAATAATTTGAGAATAAGTATGGATCAATTAACAACATTAAGCGCTTGGAAAAAACTGGGAAAATACGCAAAAACATACGACAAGAAAAATACTGAAACAAAAAACTACTGTGTATCCAGCGAAAATATTACTCTTGATTACAGCGAGCAACATGTAAACTCGCTCATTATGGATGCTCTTCTCGAGCTTGCCAATGAATGTAATGTGCATGAAGCAATAAACTCCTTGATGAGCGGCAAACCTGTAAACCATACAGAGAACAGACCTGCATTACATAATGCGTTGCGCGCGCCCCAAAATACAATCATCAATGTGAATGGCACAAATGTAATTAACGATGTAATACGCACTCGAGAGAATCTAAAAACAATCGCAACTCAAATTAGAAACAGAGAATGGCTTGGTTATTCTGGCAAACCCATTACTGAAGTAGTGAATATTGGAATCGGTGGTTCAATGCTCGGTCCGTTCTTCTGCATTCATGCATTAAGTGATCTGGTCACTGATCAATTAGGTTTTCATTTCATTTCTGACATTGATCCTAATTCTTTTTCACGTACCACCGCATTACTTAATCCAGAAACTACTTTGTTTATTATTTCTTCAAAATCGTTTACCACTCCAGAAACTTTATCTCATTTTCAAAAAGCTTCTGCATGGATTGGCCAAAAACAACATTTTAATCAACATTTTATTGCAGTAACTGCAAATATTCATAAAGCTGAAGAAATGGGTTTCAAAAACATTCTTCCTATATGGGATTGGGTAGGAGGCCGTTATTCATTATGTTCAGCAATTAATTTGATTGCCTGTATTGCCGTTGGTTTTGATCATTTTTCCGAAATCCTATCCGGCGCGCATGAAATGGATTTACATTTTAGTACACAAAATTTTTCAAGCAATTTGCCTATGCTTATGGCTTTATTAGGTATATGGAATATTAATTTTTTAAATATTAATAACTTATTGGTCATGACCTATTCTCAAGACTTGCAATATTTTGTGCCATATCTACAACAACTCGATATGGAAAGCAATGGCAAATCAATAAACCGTCAAGGACGTGCAGTTAATTACAAGACGGGCCCCATTATCTGGGGTGGATTGGGTAACCATGCACAACACAGTTATTATCAATTATTGTGTCAGGGAACGCATAAGGTTGCAGCTGATTTAATTAATGTGCGTACATTCGAAGGTGATGTCATTAATAAAATCTGTAATGCTCATAAAGAAGTATTAACAAAAGGGGGATACCAGGAAGAAAATCCTCATAGCTATATACCTGGTGAAATGCCAATAAATCTTCTGTCCCTAGCCGATTGCTCACCTCGAACCCTTGGTTCCTTAATTGCTTTATACGAACACAAAATATTTGTGCAAGGTGTCATTTGGAATATCAACTCATTCGATCAACCTGGAGTTGAAAGTTCAAAAGAGATTATTCGACAAAATAATTGGATTAGCTAATGTTCAAAGCCATGGTTGGTTTGTTGTTACTCAGTTTAATATCAACGCAAGCTTATGCTGATGAAGTAAACCCCAAACAATTTTTATGGGATCAAGTCGTTTGGGGTGAAATCTATTATCGAGATGATTTTGTACAAAATGCTCTTTATCTCTTGCGATTAATTGCTCCGGAAGATCCCGACATTCTGCTGGCCCAAATCAGACTTGCACTACGTCAAAAAAATCGTGTTCTGGCCCAAAAACTGATTTCTGAATTACAGCAAAAAGCACCCGATTCATCAGAATACAGACAAGCGCAAATGAGTGTGTACCTGACAACGTCTGAAGCACAACAAAAGCTGCAACAAGCACGAATACTCTCCATGTCAGGCCAACTTCCAAGGGCTCAAGCTCAATACGATGCCCTCTTTCATGGCGACATCCCTACTCCAGAACTAAAGGCCTAATATTGGAGTATAGTCTCTCAAATACCAAAAGAAAAACAAAATGCATTCAACCACCTACAAGAACTCTATAATTTTTTAAAGGCCCATCATATTGACGATAATAATAACAATCACGATAATTGGTCTAATAAATTACCAAAAACTCTTGCCAAACTCTGGGTATATAATGGAGCAACCGCATTCAAAGAAGGCAACATCAATTTAGCGCAAAGCAGATACCAACAAGCCCTGCTTATAGATAAAACAAATTACTCCGCTTTGGTTGATATTGGTGACATGGCTCTTGCTGAAAAAACTATGCTGATGCGGAAAAAGCATATCAACATGCGCTCTCCATTAGCCCTGATCAAACCAGTGCTATCTACGGTTTACTTGGTATTTATAAACGTCAATCCTTAGCAAAAGCACTTCATTATCTGGACACTTTGCCTGAAGAGCAAAAAATCAAATTTCAAGATGCACGACATAGCCTTGAGAGTTCGCAATTGCAAGAACAAGCTGAACAACTTGAAAAGACAAATCAATGGAAAAAGGCGATATAAAAATACACTGAAGCTCAAAAAATTGACCCCGATAATATTTGGTTCATCGTAACTACTCACCCCTATACGCCACTGCGTGTCGTACAGGGGTGAACGAACTATATTTAGAAAAAAATTGAAAAATACTTGACAGGTTTTAGCTGGTAGAGTTAACCAGTCACCTGGCCAACCCCCAATTTAGAACCA
>JBOFJV010000140.1:0-2007 GCA_051657005.1 Legionella sp.
ACTACAACGGGCTAATCGGTTATAGCTTACATCTAATATTAATGGTTGATATCCGCTCACTTTTACTATGGAAAATCAAGGTAAATTTAGGATAAGATTGTACTTCGGCACTTTAATCTCCTTTTGTTCGCTAAATCAAGGACTTAGTCTAGACTAATTTGATTAAAGTGCCACCTTAATTGGTGTAGAGCCCATTGCCTGCGCGTTTATCGTAACGCCAACAAATAATTCACCTTCACATCTGAGCCTAAAGATGCTTTTCTTGAAAAAGGGTTATAATCCATACCCTTCATATCAACTAAACCAAAATCATAAGCACGAGCCATAGCAACTAATTCACTGGGTTTTATAAATTTATTGTAATCATGCGTTTGTCTCGGTAATAAATTCAATAAATATTCCGCAGCAATGATAGCACTAGCATACGCTTTAAGTGTTCTACTAATAGTCGAGACAAATAGAAATCCATTTGGTTTCAACAATCGTTTGCAGTGCTTTAAAATTAACTCAGGATTTTGCACATGCTCCAACATTTCCATACAGGTAATTACATCAAAGAGGTGCCATTTGTATGTTTCAAGAGGAGTGCAGAGATACTCAATCGATAAATGATTCTTAGTTGCATGATCTTGAGCAACCAAAATTGCCTCAGACTCAGCATCAATTCCAGTAACTTTCGCTCCTGAACTCGCCATGGCTTCGCAAAGAATACCTCCACCACAGCCAACGTCGAGAACGGATAAATCATCCAAGTCAATGTGTTGTTTAATGAAATCAAGGCGCACACCATTGATATCATGCAACGTTTTTAAAGGGCCTTCAGTATCCCACCAGAATTGAGCATGTTGTGCAAACTTATTAAGCTCATGTTGATTAATAGTTGATTCAGTATCACTCATAGTGTAATAAATCCAAGGGTTTAAAAAAATCAATAACGCATTGCTTCGTAATAAAACTTATATTATATGGATGTTCTGCAATAAGTCCTATAGGTAATTTGTTTCGAGATACCTTTTCCGCGATTTTTCCTAGCAAAATCAGCTGAATATCAGGCTTAACAACAGATAATTGCGCAAAAAGACTTTCCATAAATGGATTCCAATGACGCGCATGGTAAGGAACCTTACCATCGCTATAAACCAAGGAAGCATTAAGTAACAAAATCCCTTTGTTCATCATCCCTGTAAATAATTGTTCAGCAGTTTGTACCAAGGTGCTTTTATCAAGTAAGGCAATATCCGCTTGAGATACCCTGACATCCAAATCACCACGAGCAATAAATAACATCTTGATCAAATTACGTAGCGACGTTGCTCTATTGACTGCTTTACTTAATCCATTGGTGCTCCATAGACTACCTACTGCATTATCCCAAAAAGCATAACCATTCGCTGATTCCATACGTGGGTAAGGAGACTCTCCAAGCAAAATATACTGCGTTGTCGCAAGAGGCAAACTAAATGCCGCAAATAGTCGATCTTTTCCTGGAAACCAATGAGGTGGACTCACAAGCTGCTGGAGATAATTCTGATCCATGGTCTTTAATGCGCTAATTAGAATGTTCTTCCAATCAGAATGACAATGACTCGAATAATCATGATTTTCAGCATTCATTCTCTGCAAAGAAGAATCAAATAACGCTTCCATTTTGACCCCTTTTTTATTATAATGATTTAAATTTATACATTACATTGATGTTATGGGCAGCTCTGAAAACGACCAATCTCAATTTACAAGTAATGCAATTCACAATCGTAACTGCTACTCCTATTTTCTTCAATTAAAAGAAAAAGTAACTGTTCAAATTACTGAACTCTTGCCTGAATTCAAGAAGCTGCAATCAGTAATTAAGCAAGAGTATGATAAAACGGCTCTTTCCCATTTAAGGGGGCAGCTCTAATCACCAACAGAGCACCTTAACACGCACTCTGTAATTTTCAAATTTTCTAAAACCATAAGCTCTTCGCTGAATTAGTTTCATTTTACGATGAAACCCTTCTGTGATTC
>JBOFJV010000141.1:0-12642 GCA_051657005.1 Legionella sp.
TCCAGTTATTTACAAACTATGCAAAATAAGGGAATAAATCCTGTGGTTGCTGTAGCTATGGCATTGAACAATCAACGTTAGAGTACAGTTTCTTTCACCCCTGTACGTCACGCAGTGGCGTATAGGGGTGAGTAGTTACGTTTATTGTTTCTTTTGCCATGTTTATGGAAGCAGTAGATACCACTATTATCAATACGGCAATTCCAGTGATGGCCCATAGCTTAAATGTCAATCCAATCGATTTGAAATTGGCACTGATTAGTTATCTTTTAAGCTTAGCCATATTCATTCCCATTAGTGGATGGATTGCCGATAAATTTGGCATAAAAATCGTATTTATGACGGCCATTACCGTGTTTACTCTAAGCTCTGTTTGGTGTGGATTTACCAATAATTTATGGGAATTAATTTGCGCACGCATTGTACAAGGCTTAGGTGGCTCATTAACGATGCCCATTGGCTGGCTTATTATTTTAAGAACATGTGAGCGGCACGAATTAATTACCAAAATGAGTATCGTGGTGATGGTTGCTTCCTTGGGCATGATGCTTGGCCACGTGTTGGGAGGAATAATCACCTATAATTTTTCCTGGCGTTGGATATTTTGGGTCAATATTCCTGTAGGAATACTCGCTGTATGTTTATCCAGCAAATGACTCCCTTACATGCCACCAAGACCTGTACCACCTCTGGATAAACTGGGATTTGTTCTCTTTGGCAGTGGACTCGCCGTCTTAACATTCAGTATGTCGATGATCAGCGAATCCAACGTTACAGTAACTCAAGTTGTGACCACGTTCGTTATTGCACTCTTATTATTAGGTGGTTACATCAAACATTCTTATAGAAGAAAACATCCAATTGTCAAAATAGAACTCTTACAAACACGCACATTTTGTGTTTCGGTGCTGGGGAATTTACTTCCTCGGTTAGGTTTTGGTGTGGTTCCTTTTTTATTGCCTTTGTTGTTTCAAATTGGTTTAGGCTATTCGCCACGCCTATCCGGAATATTGCTGGCACCTATTGCTGTAGGTGTTTTTTTAGTGAAGCCGCTATCATTTTATATCCTGCGTCAGTTTGGTTATAAAAATTTGTTAATTTTAAATACGGTCTTAGTGAGTATTTCTCTGTGGTCTTTTTTTCCATTAACCAACATTCATCAATTTATGGCATTGGGCTTTTGACTTTTGTCTATGGATTTTTAATCGCATTACAATATACAGGCATGAACTCACTCGCTTATGCCAACATTTCAGAAAACCACATGAGTGCCGCAACCAGCATTATGAGCACCATTCAACAATTGGCGCAAAGCTTTGGCGTTGCAATTTCAGCAATATTATTCATCCTCTTTACTTACATGCATTCTGCGAATCATGTTTTATCCATTCCAATCTTTCACGATACTTTTTTAATGCTCGGTATTCTTACTTTTTTGTCAGGAATAATTTTTACATTTCTAAAAAAAGAAAACGGATTCGAATTAATTGCGATTCCAGAAAACAAATCGTGATGATTTGCACCGAAATTTGCAGCATTGATACAAGGTGTTTGGTAAAAAACGCTTTGCCATCTTTTCATTTAAACCGACTAAAAGCTTGCAAAGTATTAGAATTTTTAAACAAAATGATCTATGCTGGGGAAGCATTATTCGCTGTTTATTAGAAAAGTGTAAAAATAATTTAAATTTTTTGATAAAAAAACAGCACAATTAATAAAATAATGCTACAATGAGCGGGTAACAATTTAGGAAATTAACATGTCAGATAAAATTCGTGGTACAGTAAAGTGGTTCAATGATTCCAAAGGTTTCGGTTTTTTAGAAAGTGGCGGTAAAGATTATTTTGTACATTTCAGTGCAATTCAAGGTACAGGGTTCAAAACTCTTGCTGAGGGTGCAACTGTAATGTTTAAAGCTAGCGAAGGACAAAAAGGTCCTCAAGCTGAAGAAGTTGAAGTGATCTAATCATAATTTACTGAAAACCCTCATCTGCTTTAATGCGACTGTATTAAAATGGATGAGGGTTTTTTTATTGCTTCTCATACTCCAAACTCGGGAAACATTAAATCCTGGCTGAACGGTTAATGGCATCAACTTAAGGAAAAAATGGCTCTGAATTGTAACCCGGGTTTCGCCATGCTACACCCAGGATACGATACTCTGTTAAGTTGCCCCCATTAGGTAAACAGTTACTCGTTACACCAGCACTTGGTTTAAAAATTTACTCTATTGATGTTTTTTTAAACGTGATACAATGCACAAAAAATAGTTTAATAAGTAGATATGTCTTTATATTCCCAACTTTGTACACTGATTGATAATCAAAATGTACCCCAATTAGAACAGTTTTTAGTAACTCATCCCGAACTTGATTTAAATCACACCACGCAAACAGGTCTTTCTGCTTTGTGGTATGCCATGCATCCTCAACAAAATAAAAGGCCTTCTGCAGCAATCATTACCTTATTGATTGCAAGCAAAAGAGTGGATACGAATCAAAAACTGCATGAACAATCGATTCGGCATTTAGCACAAGACGCCATCCTTGAGATCATTGAAACACTTGGAAATCCTTGGCAAGAACCTGAGCAACCAATCGTTTCCCTTTCAGCAGATACGGAAAACATAGTTAAAGCATATCAATCCTTTAGTGCTCAAGTTTTAACCCAGTTAATGCAAGAAAATGCGCCCTTATTTAATAAATATCTTTACTACTACGCGCTTAAAGGATTACCTTTGGGTGCAACACCCGATGCACCCATTGATGAAGAAATCAAACAATGGGTTGCTCATCAACATCAAGCATTTAAAGAACTTCATGCAGATGCACCGAATTTTGCTCCTGATTCAGGATTACGTGACGAGCAATTTCCTGCACTGCGTCCCTTAACTGCATTAGCAAAAACCTTGGGTAAAGGCCAACTTGCCTATCTTGGTTGTTTCTTGCAATTTGAAAAACAACCATTAGTTGATGTGTTACATTATGCCCAAGGAATTGAGGATTTAATTGCTGCATTGTGTACCAAGTTACAAAAGAAACTGGCACCTACACAATACATAGCTGCACTCCAGGATTATGAGTTGATCTACCGTTATCTCCAACAACTTCATGATTCAGAAAGAAAAAACTTTGCAAAAAAACTATGGATAACAACACTTTCACTGCTTAAAGAAACCCATGAAATGAACAGTGAATACGCTTTTGCACAAATCTTAGGAGATGAGTTTGCTACTCTTTGCCCTACGTTACACCCATGGTTGCAGCAACTCAGTAACGAAGAAAAACTCAAATTCTTTCAAGACTATCTGCAAAAAAACACTCAGTTAAAAACCAATGAACTCATCCACTTTGCTGCTTACTGGGCTATTACCAACCAACGCGTAAAGCATTTTGATTTTACACTGCCCATAAAATTTCAAAATCAGGATTTTCACGGCTTTGATCTGTCAAAAATTGATTTAACGCACATTGAGTTTGATCATTGTGATTTGCGTCTAACCCATATCGCGGATAATCCCAGCTTAAAAGAACGACACTTGACTGATAATTTATTAGAAGACGCGCTTTGGGTTTATGCTTGCCGCAAACAGAAAATCATCCTCATCAATTATTTTTTAAACAAAAATCACGCTAACGCATTCCTCAATGCTCCTGTCGCTGATGCGGCAACGCCTATATTAATGCAATTGGCTTCAGCAGGACTTCATCAAAGCATGCGCGCCATCCTGGCAAAAAATAAATCGCTTACTGTGCTTAATGCGCAAAACGAACATCGTGAAACCGCATTGGTCGTAGCCGTTCTGGAACAACAACCTTCCGCCGTAGCCGCCATACTTGCGGTAAATCACACAGCAGATGTTATCAAAGTGGATGAACATGACGCCTTTGCTTATGCGTTGCGCTTAGGTAATCAAGAGGTGATCCGAGAGTTTTATCGCGTGAATATGACCTACCCTGACACGTATGCCAAACTTTATCACCAGGAGGATGACGACTTAACCAATGCAAAACGATTATTGCTTGATTACACAAAAAATGATCAATTGGTGTTGCGCTGGTTGCATGGTCACTTTAATCGCCACCATGTTCCCGAAGTTACGGCAATAATTCATAAAATAGAGACGAATAAAATTGCAACTATGGATGAATTATTGGTGGCATTAAACCAAATTAAACTGGAAAATCATACTGGATCGCTTGCTCGCAGGATTATGTTTATTGAAGAAGACAAGAAGCCCATTCCTGAAAAAGAAGCATCTTGCTTCAAAGGATGTTCCTGGTAATAAATCATTTTCTATAGTCTGTGTGGCGCATGCTCAAATGTGATTGACTTTGATATTTTTTTAGGAGAAAGTGTTTATAGAGCCGTTTTTGTACTAGAGATTGCTTCCTTAGGAAGATTACTATGTTTTTCTCGAACCATCTATCCTCTCTTAAAAATATCTTTCGCGTGAAAAAGCACACGCAAAAGGATCAGGAAGCATTTCAAATTCTCGTAAACAATCTCCTGAGTAAGGCGTGTGAAAATGGTGATCTTAAAAACGTACACTTATGGCTCGAATGTTATTCGCCTACTACTCTAGCCCATAAGTTAGCCGATGATTCTTATGCCATTTTGAGAAAAACATGCGCAAATGGTCATGTTGAAGTAGTCAGGCTATTGCTTAGCCTTTATTCTGCCCCAGAACTGGCAAAAGCATTAGCCGCTATATTGCATGAACCACTCCGCTTGGCGTGCTTAAATGGACATCATCAGGTAGTCGAATTATTACTTGCTCATTTTACAGATAAAGCTCGCCAATCGGCCTTGGCTGATGCCTGGTATTATGTACTTCGCTGGGCGAGCGCCAAAGGTCATCCCAAAGTGGTAGCATTATTACTCAATGCTTATTCCGACACCAGACTCCAGTGCGCCTTGGCTATGTACTCACATGAAGCACTGAATGAAGCATGCAAAAACAAGCATCGGGAGGTCACTGAATTATTGCTTAGGGAGTATTGTCACAAAGCGATTAATATAGACTTTACAAAAAGCCCAGAAAACGTCAAAGAACAACTGAAAAAATATTTATCCAATGGCCCATTGAAAGACCAGGCCGACATTTTAAATTTAAACACTTTTTCTGCCGCGTTATCCAAGGTCGCAACAACTCTTCCAAAAAACCATTCAGCACAAGTATTTAGCCAAACCGTACTGGCTGCTGATGGTTATTTACGTTTTTTTAATTGTAACCAAAATGAGAATACCAAAGCAGCCAAACACTTTTTTGACATCGCATTACGGTTACCCATCGATCTGCAAATGATCTTATGCAAAAGGCTTTATGGTCTATCTGGCGAGCAGATTCCTCTCAAAAACTCAGAATGTGCATTTAAAGAAGAATTTAATGCACATTGTAATCAGGGATTTAAAGTAAGGTCATCTTAGGTTATGCTTTGTTTCACCCAAGTTACAGTAAGACAAGGAGTCGTATTATGAGTCAAAAAATTGCAGTTATTGTCGGAAGCTTACGTAAAGAATCCCTCAATAGAAAAATGGCAAATGTGTTAATTTCTCTGGCACCATCCTCATTAGCCCCACAAATTGTTGAAATTGGTAATTTACCCTTATACAACCAGGATCTGGATGATGAGAACAGACCACCAGAAGCATGGGTTCATTTTCGCGAGCAAATGAAAACGTACCAAGGCGTACTGTTTGTCACACCAGAATACAACCGTTCTGTCCCTGGCGTACTGAAAAATGCAATTGACGTTGGCTCTCGTCCCTACGGCCAGAGCATTTTGAGTAAGAAACCAGGTGCCGTAATAAGCGTATCCCCTGGAGCGATTGGCGGCTTTGGTGCGAACAATCATTTAAGACAATCGTGTGTCTTTTTAGACATTCCCGTGTTGCAACAACCAGAAGCCTATATAGGCATGGCAGGAAATTTATTTAATGCTGAAGGCGAAGTAACAAACGACGATACGCGCAAGTTTTTACAAAAATTTATGGAGACTTATGCAGACTGGGTTGCCTTGAATAATCGAGGTTAACATTACTAAGGTTTTAGCGCCTCTCAGGAATCTGGACAAAATATCATCTCGAACTCAGTCAGAGCGTCTACGCAAAACAAAACGCGTCAATGCTCTTTACTCAGCTCGAGTTACTGCATTAAAAAAATGCGAATTTTTAAACACTTTTTCAATACTGACCTTGAGTAAATTAGGTTTTTTACCTAAAAATAGTATAATTATTTCCACAAATTGCAGGGTACATTAAGTAAAAAGGTGGAAAATACCTGCATAAAGTGGTAAATTGCATGCACTATACAACTTTGTACAATCAATTTATAGAGAGATGATAATGAAAAACGCAGCGTTAGCAGAGGATACATCTGTTGTAAGCCCTTTCCCCATTGCGATCATTACGAGTATTTTTAATCGGGAAATCACTCATGCATTGCAGCAGGGCACAGTATCTCAATTGCTAAAACGTGGTTTTAGTGAGCACGATATTCGTTCCTATGAAGTTCCTGGTGCAGTAGAAATTCCATTGGTTGCAAAACGCTTGGCGATGCAAAATAAAGTGCAATCAATTATCACCTTAGGCGCAGTAATTCGTGGTGAAACCAGCCATTATGATCTGGTTTGCACTATGGTAAGTCAAGGTTGTTTGCACATTTCCCTGGAATATAATATCCCTGTGCTTTTTGGTGTATTAACCACTGAGAATGAACAACAAGCATGGGATAGATTAGGCGGAAATTACGGCCATAAAGGCATAGAGTTAGCTAATGCCGCCATTTATCTTCATCAAACTCTGAACCAATTATAAATGCAGGCATAAAATCGATGGCGAATGACTACGAGCAATTTGAGCAACGAAAACAAGATCACATTAAGCTAGCGCTCATGCCTGAAAACCAAACTGCAGAACTCAGTACGTTTGATACAGTCCATCTTGTACATGATGCGCTACCCGATATGAATTTTGATGAGATAAGTATTCAAGGATTTCGTTTTGGTCATCGTATCGAAAAACCATTAATTATTAGCTCCATGACCGCTGGACATCAACGTGCGCAACACATTAATCGCAACCTTATTGAAGCCTGTGCGGTAAATAACTGGGCCATGGGTGTTGGCTCTCAAAGACGTGAGCTGACTGCTCCTCAAGCTGCATTTGAATGGCACGATTTACGTCGTGACTTTCCCCAAGTGAGCTTATACAGTAACTTAGGAATAGCACAGTTAATTACTACTTCTATTTCTGATATTCAACGCCTGACTGATGCGTTACAAGCAAGTGCTTTAATCATTCATTGTAATCCGTTACAAGAGTGCATGCAGCCTGAAGGTACAACGACTTATAAAGACTGCTGGGATGCTTTAGATGATTGTGTAAAAAAATTGCCTCTACCCATCATTGTGAAAGAAACTGGTTGTGGTTTTTCACGTGAAACAATGAGACGCTTAAATGAAATTGGTATTGCTGCCATTGATGTAGGTGGTTTAGGGGGAACGCATTGGGGAAGAATTGAAGGACTTCGTGCAGTACATGATCCAATTCGACACCACGCCGCAATTACTTTTCGTAACTGGGGAATTGATACGGTAACCTCAGTAAAACATGCTGCAGAAATTAAACCGTCTTATGAAATTTGGGGTTCTGGTGGAGTGATTAATGGACTCAATGCTGCGAAGCTTTTTGCTTTGGGAGCAACTACTGTCGGTTATGCAAAACCACTGCTTGAAGCCGCATTGGAATCTGTAGAACAAGTCAATTTGTGCATGCAGACAATAGAATATGAATTACAAGTCGCTATGTTTTGTACCGGAAGTCGCGTATTAACAGACCTCACCCAAAAACTGAGTTACTCATAGCCTGGGTGCAGCGCTACCACATAGCCATCAGGCTAAGAAACAAAAGCACTCAAAAGTAAGTTTGGTCTTGAGGTATCGACACTTATTTTGCAAGTGCGTTTTTAACACAAAATCCGTCGTTGCGAGCCGTAGGCTACGCAATCCAGTGACCTTAAAAAAGCGAATCAGTGCCTCTGAAGACCAAAAGGACGCTGGATTGCTTCACCTACTGCTCGCAACGACGGCGTAATGCTCCTATAAAATACTACTAAATATAAGTATCGATACATCAAGACCAAACCTACTTTTGATTGCATTTCCACGTTAACGCCATTGACGGCTTATCTTGAACCGCTTTCAATTTGAGCTTCTGACAAAACATCTCCCAGAACTGAGCATGTTTTCTCAATTTCAGTTTGAGTCAAATTAGGATGCACAAGAAACATTAAACTGGTTTCTCCCAGACGGCGTGCCATAGGAAGCCTTCCTTTAGGAGAAAATGCGGCATTTTCAAATGCCTTTTCAAGATAGGCCTCAGAACAAGAACCATAATAACAAGGCACTCCGCGTTGATTAATCGTTTCCAGAATGCGTGCACGATTCCATGCTGGTGCTAAGTGTTGCTCTTCCACAAAGACATAGCACTTATAAGCGGCGTGTTCTATTTTCGTTGGGATTTTAGGAACCCGAAGTCCCGGCAAACGCGATGCGGTATCCCATATTTTCTTTGCATTCTCCAGTCGCTGTTGATGCCAGGAAGTCATTTTCTTGAGCTGTAAACGCCCCAATACGGCCTGAATTTCTAACATTCGTCCATTCGTGCCAAAATGATGATGTATCCACTTAAATTCATAAGGGTTTTGGGTTTTCGCTTGAGCAATTGCATCCCACGACTTTCCATGATCCTTATAAGACCACATAAATGACCATAAATCAGGATCATTCGTAGTAACCATTCCACCTTCGCCACCAGTGGTCATAATTTTATCCTGACAAAAAGACCAGGCGCCAATATGGCCAATAGAACCTACTGGGCGTCCTTTATATTTTGCTCCATGGGCTTGGGCACAATCTTCGAGAACCAACAGATTATGTTCTTTAGCTAAATCCATAATAGGATCCATATCACAAGGCCACCCCGCAATATGAACACAAATGATTGCTTTAGTCCTAGGAGTCAATACGGCACCAATTGTTTCAGCAGTAATGTTTTGGCTGTTGTCATCAACATCAGCAAAAACTGGAGTGCCGCCAGTAAGAACAATGGAAGAGATGGATGCGATAAACGTCCGAGAAGTCACTATAACCTCATCGCCGGCAGTAATACCCATAGCCTTAAGAGCTACCTCCAACGCAATTGTTCCATTCGCTAAAGCAATAGCGTATTCAACCTGGCTCCAAGCAGCAAATTCTTTTTCAAATTCACGGATCTCTGATCCCGTCCAATAATTTACTTTATTTGATAATAAAACCGACTTAACCGCATCCGCTTCTTCTTCAGAATAATTTGGCCAAGGTGAAAAAGGTGTATTTAACATTTTAATCTCTCTTTGATAACACGTGCAGGAACACCAACAACGGTACAATTATCGTGTACATTCGTCACAACAGCCGCGCCCGCACCAACAATAACTTCTGAGCCAATGCTTATCTTTTGGCGTATCGAGCTGCCTATACCGACCCAACTTAAGTGACTCACGTGGACATTTCCTGCCAAATGAGCTCCTGGAGAAATATGAACTCCATCGCCTAATTTACAATCATGATCTACTGTTGCTCCAGTATTGATAATGCACCCTTTACCCACCGAACAATCAATGTTAATGATTGCACCAGCAGAAACAACAGTACCTAATTCTATTTCAACATAAGGACTAATAATCGCTGCAGGATGTACTATAGTAGCCAAAGGAATACCGGCATCGATGAGCGCATTTATTTTTTGTAATCGAGTTGTATTAGCACCAATGGCTACAATAACGGCATCATAGGCACTCGAATTCACCAATAAAGCGGCCGTATCGCCAACGACATCCCAATTGCCTATTCGTTGTAGTTCAGGCCATCGATCATCAAAAAATACAACATGACTCCAACCAGAATGTAACGCTGCGTCAGCAACAACTTTCCCATGTCCACTGGCACCTAAAATGGCGAGTGTACTCATCAAGGTGTCCCTTTGAATTCTTCTGCGGTGACATTTCCTTCACTGGTAATTCCATCACGAACGAGCACTTTTTTAATCGTCAAAAAAATAATTTTAATGTCCAACCAGATGTATTGGTTATTCACATACCAAACATCGAGTTTAAATTTATCTTCCCAAGTCAACGCATTGCGCCCATTAATTTGCGCCCAACCCGTAATGCCTGGCTTTACATTATGGCGTCTTTTTTGTTCTTCATTATAAAGAGGGAGGTATTTCATTAATAATGGCCGTGGACCGACAAGACTCATTTGCCCTTTTAAGACATTCCATAACTCAGGCAATTCGTCAACACTCACTGAACGCAGAAACTTACCAAATGCAGTAAGACGCCCCTCGTCGGGTAATAGCGTGCCCGATGCATCGCGAGCATCGCTCATAGTCCTAAATTTTATCATGATAAAAGGCTTACCATCTAACCCTGGTCGCTCCTGACGGAAAAAAAGTGGGAAGCCCAAATGGTAACGAACCAATAAAGCCGTAATGAGCAGTATCGGTGACAATAAAATCAACAAAGAGAACGCAATAACAATGTCAAAAATACGTTTTAACATCATTCTCCTCCTGGTGAAAAAGAAAAAGATGGTGTTGATTTTAAACGATTCAGTGATATAAATCACTGGCAAAAGCATCATTTTGGAATAGTTTTTGACAATACTCGTATATTAATGCAAGATTTTTTAGTTTTTTAATATATAATCTGAATCAATTTTATATCGACTAAACACATCTATATTCAAAATAAAAGGCACGTTCGCTCATGACTCTTTTCTTTCAAAGTAAGGCGCTTATCTTATTCGGCTTCATTGTATTGGCGGGATGTAGTGTTTTTTATCCACATGATTGGACTGGATGGATGTTATTAGGTGGAAGCTTTTATTGCATCGCTAAAATGAATTTTGAACCGAAGGTAAAAAGAGCTTTATTATTTATCTTATTCGTTCATCAAGTATTCGTTCTATATTACTTTTTTTCATACGATAGCTACGTTGAAGGAATTGATTTTACTGCTTTTCACTATACAGCAAAGACGATTGCAGAAACGAACTTTTTTTCCTTTGGGACAGATTCGGCTCTTTTTTCGAACTTATTCGCCTTATTTTACAAAATCAATCCCTCCCAGTTATTTGGTCAAGAAATCGCAGCCCTTACTTTTATGGCTTCGTGCATTGTGCTCCTCAGGATCATTAAATATTACCAATTTGACCAATATGCAATTCCCATACTTTTTTTATATGCTCTTGCGCCAGCAGCACTTCTATGGACGTCAATCATATTGAGAGAGCCCTTTGAAATGTTGTTTTTAATGCTTGCATTTGAGTTTTTAATTTATTCTAAATCAGCCTGCATTCGCACTTCACGAAAATTAATTTATCTGGGATGTGCTCTGTTATTAACTTTTCTTACTTGTGTATTACATAAAATATTACTTTTATGTATCCCTGGGCTTTTCTTCATTTTTCTTATTCTCCCTGCAAAAGACAGCATCAAAAAAGGAACATTAATTAGACATACAAAAACGGTGCAATATACGTTACTTATCTTATTACCTTTTCTTTTACTGTACCTGGTTACTCATCAAGTAAAACCCCATGTTACGATGCCTCCAGCAAAACAGAGCGCGATTATTTACACAGCAAACAATTCTTTTATTCAGACGCTATTGAATAAATTATCATCGGGAGACGTCTATAAAACGCTAACAAATTATCGTTATGGTGATCCCGCAGTATTAAAACCCGCAGAATTATCCAAGCTGTTCAATGCAACCACTAATTATGATAAAGGTGACCTTGCTCCTACAAATTTATTCCAATTTATCTATATGTCTTTACGACAATACGCTAACTATTCCTTTTTACCCGCACTATTGGTCACAGGAAAATGGAGTTTAACCAATTTAATTTTTTCTTTAATTTATCTCATTCGCTTTATTCTTTTCTGCTCGGCACTCACTTTTTGTATCACCCTGTACAAACGAAAACTACGTTCTCCATTAGTTTTATTGGCAGCCTATCTTCTCATTAGTTATGTCTCATCACTAGGGACTATTTCTTATGGAACAGCACTGAGACATCAGCTCATTACTGATTGGATTGTTGTACTGATCGGCACGCCACTGATTTATAATTTCCTCACCGAGACAATACGTAATAAAGTAAGAAGACCGTATCAACGCAGTACTTGATGTACAGAAGCAAACTGATGAGCATAAAGATGTAGTCGATTGAATTGACAGGAAAAACAATAACTTTCCGTTTAAAATTTTTTAGTTCTTAGTCTCATTAAAAGTAGGGTGGGCCTTGAGGTATCGACTCTTATTTTGCAAGTACGGTTTAGCAAAAAATCCGTCGTTGCGAGCCATAGGCGAAGCAATCCAGTGACCTTAAAAAAGCGAATAAGTGCCTCTGAAGTCCCAAAGGACACTGGATTGCTTCGCCTACGGCTCGGGTAATCCCCCCATTTTTAACCGAAGCTAAAAGTAGAGGATTAGGCAACTAGTGCCAATTTCTGCCTTGGAGGAATTCCTCCAATAGCAGTATTTGGACGTTCATTGTTGTACGTCCATAACCATTGTGTCGCATGTAG
>JBOFJV010000142.1:0-10046 GCA_051657005.1 Legionella sp.
CTTTGAGTATTTCTGCTTTAAGTAGCTCTTCTGCATACATCTTTTTAAGACGGCTATTTTCCGCCTCAAGCTCTTTTAAGCGCGACATCATCGAGGCATCCATTCCTCCAAATTTGGCTCGCCATTTATAAAATGTTGCTGCACTAATGACATGTTCGCGGCAAAGTTCTGAAATAGGGGTCCCTCCTTCGGCCTGTTTTAAAATCGATAGGATTTGGCTGTCTGTAAATTTTGATCTTTTCATGAAGAATATCCTTCGTTATAGGTTACGAGAAAATTCTACTTTTGACATCAGTTATTTTGCGGGGGGATTACCCACTGCCTGAGGAATATTCGCCAACCCTGGTTAAAATCAAACCATTACTTTTGATCATTCTTACTGGAAAAAGCTTGTTTCTGATAACGACTGGGTTTCCCAAATATATGGCGGTGTATCCGCAGGAGTACGTATACCCCTCACATCGCTTTGGCAAGTAGATGTGGGGGCTGGCTACTACATATCAGGGGACTTCAATCAAAAAGGGAAAGTTTATCAGTACAGTAACCCCGATTTTTACAATTTGAATTATGATTATAAAATACAAATTCAACAGTTGATGTGTGAAGGGAAATTTTTAACTACCTTCAACACTATTTATCATCCCTATCTTTCAGGCGGAATTGGTGCCAGCTTTAATCGCAGCCACAAATATCATGAAACACCAATTCACTCATATGCTGTGGCAGACTATCCTTTTGCAAGCCTTACACAAAGCAATTTTGCTTATTCAGCTGGCGTTGGCTTAGATATCGAGATAAGCTCAAAGTGGCGTGTTGGTGGAGGTTATGAATACAGCAATTTAGGTACAGTAAAACTGGGCAATTCTCCTGCACAAATAACTTCGGAACATGTAAGCTCTGGGATAATCAATGCAAGTAAAGTCTTGATACAAGTTAGCTATACCATCTAATTTGGAACCGATAGTTTAAGGAAAAACATGCGTGATATTAATGAACAAATCGCTTTAGCAACGAGCATATGCTTATTATCCTCTATAGCCATTGCTCGACCATTATTAACGATTAGCCCACAAGACTATACCTATCATGATCCTGCTGTAGCTCGTGGAACTAGTTTAACTGTACCCTACACCATAACGAATAATACTCCTGCCACATTATATCAAGTTACAGCCAGCCAATTACCTAAAGGAGTGATTTCCTCAGTTTGCCACAAACTTGAATCTGCTAGTAGCTGCACCTTAAATTTAATTATTCCTAAAACGCTTAGACGCCAACAAGGAGTCATTCGGTCACAGTTTCAAGTCTGCGTCAAAAAAATGAAGGCTGCACCTTAGTAAGTTCAGATAATCAATTCAATATCAATGTTGTAAACAATAGAACTTTTATCGCCATTTCCGATATGCATCTTGATTTTTTTAAAGCCCCACCCATTACTTACGGAAGTGATACTGATCTTACATTATGGAACAGCGCTTTAGATCAAATCACTACCTTGATTCACGAACAAGATACGGCATTTATGGTATTTACCGGTGATATACCCGCTCATGGTCATTGGCCATACCCCAATCCTAATCAGCAAAAAGATATTATGACTGTGCTGACAAACCTTAGTGGCCTTCCAGCCATTAGCAAAAATAATTTACCGGTTTTTTATGCGGTTGGTAACAACGACTCTCTTGTGACTGATTACGGTGAATTTTTTGATACCACACTCAATCAAAATTTGTTTTATTTAGATCCCACACACAATTGGCCTGCGTTAAATGCCAATCCTGATTGCAGTGTTTCACCAAACTTTGCATGTACTTATACTATAACATCACCTCTGCCTATTGATCATGCAGCTGACATGGCCAATGCTCAAGCATATGGCTACTACAGCGCTTATCCATTAGGGAGTAGCGTTCCCTTTCGCTTGATCAGTTTAAACAGCGTTATTTTTTCACGAGATTATTTACCTCTAGATACGTCTCGCAGCACTCAATTGATCGAAGCCCAGGCAGACATGGATTGGCTAAGCAGTCAATTGAGTTCTGCACAAGCAAATAAAGAATCCGTTTATATCATTATGCATATTCCCGTTGGACTGGATGCGTTTTATAATGCCGATGACCATGATATGTGGAATACTACATTGACGCTAAGTAATGGTTTACAATTTCGTGATGCCTTCCTTGCTCTCATGACACAATACCAAAGCACTGTTCGAACTATACTCATGAAAATGAATTACGCGCACTTTACCCAGATCAGACTTTAATGAGCATGGAAGTGCTTGATGTCGGAGCTCCAGGAATCACACCCAATCATTTTAATAATCCCGCCATGCAAGCTTAGTTATATGACGATAAATTCCAATTAACCGAAGCAAAAACCTATTACACCATGCCTGTTCCCGGTAGCTGGAAATCCTATTCATTTCAAAATGATTATGCTTGTCCGAAAAATAGTCTAATGTTTTCCTGTGTATCGATGAACATTTTACCGAAACTACCCATATGGAAACTTCAACCACAACCTATACTAGGGAATACCTACGAAATAAATTATCCAGTAAGGAACTCAGGTTATGATCCAGCCACATTTAGTAGCTGGCTAGCAATATTAGATGCGATACAAGTTGTACCCATTGCATAGTTTCCTTATTGCTCTAAGGCTAAACTGGCAAACTAAGCGTTTCCGCAATGGCACCACTTAAGAAATTTCGCTCAGAACATCCTCGCGAATTTAAGGCAGCTCCATTAGGTCGAGACGAACCAATTAATGAATCAGCAAGAGTAGGTCGGGCAAGCTCTCTCGAGTGCACCATTCGGTAGAAAAACTGGCTGTAAGTGTTCAAACCATTGCATCCGATCGTCATTACCTTCCTCAGACAATAAGATGTATTCACAATATTCGCCGATGTCCTGAATAATACGTTCAAAACGATAATAGCAAATGGCATCCTGATTTATCTTTGTTTTGCCATAGCCTTGATAAAATAGTGACTCCTCTGCAAAAACTGTGCGACAGCTGTCCCAAATACCAGAGCCGATAAACATCAAATCACGTTCTTTGGGGGCAAAGATGAGGGTATCCTCCCAGTCAACAATATAAAGAGCTCCTTCGTTACTAACAATCAAGTTCCAGCCGTGGATATCTGCATGGCATAAAATATATTCGATGGGATGTTTCTGGATCATGCTCGCAAGCTTTTCAGTGCGTTCAACAAGTTTTAGTATTTAGCTACTTTTGGATTTCAAGAACACTGCCATTTTTACGGCAACAGGTTCTTCAAAAACCTCATTTTCAATGCGCATAAGAAATGCTTTGACGGTTTCTCGCCATTTGGAAGAAAATATTTCTCGTGGTGTGTCAGTCGTTAGGGCGTTTGTAATATTGGTGCTGTGAAGCTTTTTAATGGACGCTCCAAATTGAGCCCACTGATCTTCTGATAGTTTGGCTTCTACACCATTCCGACCTTCGACATAAGGGTAAATCATTGCATTGAAGGATACCACGCTTGTCCAAAGTTGTCTTGTCTTAGTTACAAGAGGCGAAATCACTTGCTTGATGCCCAGGTCAGCAAGATATTTAGGCACTGAGACTGAAGCATCTATAAATTCACCGCGTCGTAACTTTAGGAAGTATTCCCCTTGGCTGCTTGTCGTGACCTGATAAACAGCTGTATTGAAATCAGCCCCAAGGGGCAGAAACGCTATCTTTTCCACAGTTAATCCATACGCATCTCGTAAACACGTAATGATTTTTTCATCTTGAAGGTCAGGTTTTATTAGCATCGTTCTTGTACCCCAAAATCATATTTTTTGGAATTCTATTCAAATATTTTTCTATCAAATCCCAGACCGTATTTATCGAAAAGAGTTTTATTCATACATTACCTCCTCGATAATTCTTTTTTGTAGAATGGCATTAGAGCTGTTTTTATCAGCAATATGGCACAATTAAAAAGTTTCCTTCCATAAGGCCCAAGCTTTTGCTCGAAGCCATGTATCTTCATCTAAATCCATTTCTTGGAAAAAAATGTCCCGTGCTTTTCCGTTAAGAAAAGTCCATGCGATCACAAGAACACAAGCAGGATCACCTAAAGCCATCCAGCCAAAATCGATAATAGCGGATAGTTTGCCCTCTTTAATTAGCATATTACCTATGGCAAAATCACCGTGAATCCATACGTGAGACTTGCTCCATTTTGTCTTACAGGCTCGCTCCCATAGTTTTATTGCTTCATTACCATCAATAACAGTTGATAGTTCGGAAATTTGTTCTCTGGTGCCTTTATCATAAACACTGACATGATCGCCTCGCCACCAGTTATGTTGGCCTGGAACCGGTCCCTCAACAGTGTTGATGCTTTGTAGCTCCTTTAAAAATCGTGCTAAATCATATGCAAGCTTTTGTAGGCAGTCGTTATCCAAGACGAGAAGGTTAATACTTTCACCTTCTAACCATTTGTAAATGGAGAATGGATAGGGGTAGCTCCGCGAAACAGCTCCCATTTTAATTGGAACAGGAATACTGACCGTTAAGTGGGGCGCTAACTTTGGTAATAGGGTTTGTTCCTTAGTCACTTTCAAAGCATAAGATTAGGCAGTGGGCATGCGGATTAATAGGTCTTTCCCTAAACGATAAGTACGATTATCGTGTCCTTGTTCTTCAACAGATGTAATGGGCAAATGAGCATATTCTGGAAATTGCTCAGCGATTAGCTTGCGCGCAAGATCCGGTGTGATAGGTTCAAATAGTTTAATCAATAAATGATGTGGTTTACCAGCACCAGAAGCATCACCAAACATTACAAAATCAGCAACGTGTTCAAAACCTGCCTTCATGTAGACATTTTTTGCCCTATGATTATCACTAGCAGGATCGATTATGAATGTATCTGCTGATACGTCGAATTCGTTTCTGAAAAAATCAAGAAACTCTGATAAGGTTTTAGCACCATAGCCTTTGCCAAAATAATTTTTATTCCCGATCATGTAATCGATGCCATAAGTATGACCTGTTTTTGAAAGAGAATTTAATTTAATGTCATCCCGATGATCTTCTGTTGTTTTCTGTATAGTCATGAGCATTGCAAATGGGTAATCATCACAGCTTGCTATCCAATAAAAATACTTGCCATTACAATAATTTGAAGGCTCCTTTCTGCCATTAACAAAATTTAAAATATCGTCTTTATGACCTTGCTTATTATCCCAAAATTCATGAATAAAAGGCTCTGCAAACCAACCCAAAATAATATCAATGTGCTGCAGGCTTATTGTCTCAAAACGTATTGTCATAACGGATTTCTCAAATAATTTCTCTGTATCATGCCATCTAGCAGAGGCTTTTCGCTTGTTAAATAAAAATCGTTGAAGGATAAGCCGAGTGGTATGCCATCACCTAAAATTGGGGGAATGATTGTGAGAGTTATTTCAGCGATTAAGCCATCCTCGGCAAAGCTTTTCGCAAGATTAGCGCCACCAAGTATCCAGATGTCTTTATCCGACGCAGTTTCTCTTATCTTTTTTATGAGTTGGCTTGGGCTATCATTCGTGATAGTAATACATGGAAGCTGGGCTTCTAATATCTGCGTGCTAAAAACATACGTGTGTTTCTCAGTCCATCCACAATTGCCAAAGCCCATAATTTGCTTAAAGCTGCGGCTTCCCATTAACACTATATCGATATGTTGCATCAGTTTGTTATAGCCAACAACTTCTAAATCGTGATCGTCTTTTGGATGTGGTAACCAATCAATGCCACCATGTTGGTCGGCTATACAACCATCTTGGGACGTGGCAATATACAGGATAATTTTACTCATAATATGAAGTCTTTTTGCTGATCGTTAATATTCTTTTTTGCGCATGTAGGATACAACAAAACTTGATGGTCCAGACCAATGAATATTGATAAAGTCTTATGAAGCAAGTATATGGTTCGATTTCGCGCTGTGGCATAGAAAAATCAATGGGTTACGATCGATTTAATGTGTACCGATACTCTGGATAGTTCTGAAATTGAAGGGGAGCATTTAAACGGAAATAGCGTTCAATCTTCTATAAAAAAGAGTTAGGCTCTCATGGATTTGCAGGTGGTTAAGTGCTGATTACACTTAGATTCCAGTATCGCTCCTACTCCTCTTGAGTTATCATGTTATGTTGCGTTAAAAGACTTTGGAATGATATGGCTGGTGACAAAACACTCAATGTGAAAGCAACTGGGATTATTGCCCTTGCGGTGATGTGCAGTAGAATCTTAGGTCTTATTCGCGAAGTTTTATTTAATGCCTTATTTGGAAGTGCGTTCATGGGGATTTTTCTTATCGCTTTTCGTGCGCCAAATCTCTTGAGGGATTTGTTTGCAGAGGGTGCTCTCTCGGTTTCATTTATCACTGTGTTCTCTAAAAAAATTGAAACTGAAGGAGATAAGTCAGCTTGGCAATTGGCCTCAAAAATGCTCACATTAATCAGTGTTTTTATGAGTATTTTGTGTATTTTGGGAATTATTTTTGCTAAGTACATCATTTTCGTTTTGGCGCCAGGTTTTTCAGAGCAGGATGCTGAAATAACCGTTTTCCTCTCCCAATTGATGTTTCCTTTCATTTTATTAGTGTCTCTTGCCGCTATTGTAATGGGGATGCTGAACTCTAAAAATGTTTTTGGTATGCCAGCGTTAGCCTCGAGTTTCTTTAACATCGGCTCTATTCTTGGTGGCGCTTTGTTTGGATGGTTTATTGATCCATCTTTTGGAGAGCGGGCCTTGATTGGTTTAGCAATCGGAACTGTAATTGGGGGGCTTTTACAACTTGTTGTTCAATTTCCCAGTCTAAAAAAAGTTGGTTTTTGCTTTAAACCCAATTTCCGTTGGCGTGATTCCGGAGTACGAACCACTTTAATTTTAACCATTCCAGCTGTGATTGCCGCAAGTGCGGTACAAATAAATGTACTTATCAATTCAGGCTTTGCCTCATATCTTGGAACACAGGCCGTAACATGGCTGAACAGCGCATTTAGACTCATGCAATTTCCACTTGGAGTATTAGGTGTTGCTATTGCTACGATTACGTTACCAGTAGTATCGCGTCTTGCTGCTACGAGCAATCATTCTCAATTTGGAGAAACATTGGCGCGTGCGATCCGTCTGGCGGTGTTTTTGACAATGCCTGCCGCTGTTGGACTTTGGTTTTTCGCAAAGCCTATTATAAGCCTTATTTATGAACACGGAAAATTTCATGCATCGGATTCATTGCAGACTGCATATGCTTTGCAATTTTACGCTCTTGGACTTGTGGCTTACTCGTGCATTAAAGTACTTTCACCGGCCTTTTACGCTATTGACAAAAAATGGACGCCCATGATGGTTAGTTTTGCAGCCATTATCTTAAATATTTTTTTGAATTATTTTTTGATTTTCAAATTGAATATGGGGCATCGAGGTCTCGCTTTGTCCACAACTGTTTCTGCTTCTGTTAATTTTGGGATTTTATATGTTCTCATGAGCCGCTTATATAATTTGCAGAATAGATATCTTTTTAGCACCCTGTTGCGTTGTGTTCTAGCATCAGCACTATTAGGTTTTACGTGTCAGTTTATCTTCACGTATGGAGTTGATTTTCTTGACCATCCATCATTTTGGATACGTGCAGTTTCCTTGGCTATTTCAATTTCTTTTGCTGTTTTAGTATATTTGACCCTGTGTGTCGTTTTCCGACTGGACGAGGCAAAGAGTATTGTCAGGATCATTCGCCGGCGTTTAGGATTTCCTATTGAGTTAAAATCAAAGCAAGTATAAACAAAATCGAGAGATTTACCGTAGGATCAACTTTTTATGATTAATTTGGTGTTTTTGTTCATTTGTTGCTGCAGTTGGTCTTTTCTCAGATGATGAATTAAAACAGTAATCTTCCAGAATTGATTATCCTACTCGATCTTTTGCCTGATCCCATATAGCCATTAATTCCTTTAAAGGTTGTCCTTGTAAATTATCGAGTCCTTTTTCTTGGGTGATTGTTTTAACCGCTTGCAGTCTGCGATCAAATTTCTCTAATGTTTGATTGAGTGTTTCCTTTGGGGAAAATTGACAATAAACGCACAACGAAAAAACTGCGTGCAATAGATCACCAATTTCTTCTTGTAGAGCGAGTCGATTGCCCTTGTTTTCTGGTTGCAAATGTTCCGCAACTTCAGCACATTCACTGCTAATTTGCTTCATAATTTGAGCGGCTGTTTCCCATTGAAACCCAAATTCGGCCGCTTCACGTTCCAGTAATTCTACTTTATTCAATAAACTCATCGAAACATCCTATATTGTTAACTTATTTAAGTGATCATTATTTATGATTAGGGGTCAAGTCTTTTGATAAATATTAATAAACTAAGTGATAACAGTAATTTACTTTATCAAAAGACTTGACCCCTAATAAGGATTGATTTGTGCTGCAACAAATCCAATAAGTATACTAATCAATACAATAATAATGAGCATTCTTACCATAAGGTACATCTGTGCTTTCTTCACTTTATATCGTGCCATTACTCTGAGATAATTTATTTTTTGTTGGGGATGGAGCCAATCCCATTTATCGGTAAGATTGCCGTTCATTTTAAAGCGAATGCACTGATGTGTTTGAAAAAATGGTGCACCATAATCGACCAGTAGTTGTTCGCCAGGAAAAATCTTTTTTTTTTCTGAGAAAAGAACGAGCTCTATTCCGTTGATGTAATAGCTGTCTGCTGCGATATTGGCTTCAATTAAAGCAGTCTCATGAGTTTCTTTATTACTGTGGGCATGATTAATAAAGCGCGTTATATTGCCTTGTTCAAATGCATCAAGATTCATCGTGAAGCAATCGTGCTGTGGCTCAAAGAAATAGTCTGTGTATGTAGGTTCTTTCGTTTTTTATGACAGTATAAAAAGCAATAGGATCACCTGGCTTAATCAATTCTTTACTGTACACACCAAAACCAATTATGGGATTAATGTAGCGTAACTCATAGCGTTTAAAATTACTTGGTGTTGTTAGTAAGCCCAATACATAACGGTTTGTTTGATATAGTGCATCACCATTTACTGTGTCAGGAAGATCTTCAATGGTGAAGGTGTCATCAATAATAATATCTTCTGAATAGACAAATGGAATGCCTAGTAAATGACTGGTTATTGCCTCTAATTGTGTTATTGAAATGGATTATTGTGCTGCTTTATGCCGGTTAATTGATAGATCAATCCGTTTTGCAAATTGGATGGGTTTAAACTGTGATGATGGGCTTATTCTAAATTGACAAGTAAGTGGTTGTTTTACTCGTATCAGTCTTGAATATACATAGATCCCTGCATAAAAAAGTTCTTCAATAGTACTGTATTCATAGTGAAAGAGGTGATCCTCGGGATCAGTGAATGGCTCGGAAAGAAGAGGGTGGATAAAATCATATTTATTAATAAGATGTTTTAGCTCTATTAGCTGGTAGAGTTAACCAGTCACCTGGCCAACCCCCCATTTAGAACCAATCGTGCCCTACTAAGGCAATTGGCTCAAGACAATTTCATTACATACTCATACCTGATCAATCAGAACAATCGGTGCATTATTTTTACATCTGGTAGTGGATGCTTCTTTACGAATAGGTCGAATTTATTCCAGTCGAACTACTTGCGTTGACTCCGCCTATTGAGCCATTTAAATATTATCCTCTTGGCTTCGTACAGAAATTTTGACACCATTTTGAAATTGAAACTTACACCATAATACTGCACATGGCATCTCAATTTGGCACAGAAGGTTTTCCATATTCCAGCAAGCGGGACTTTATTTCTTACCTGTTTTGCCAAAGCCGTCCGCTTATTCAACTTAGACCTTAGCCGCTTACCACTCGTTTTAAGCTTAGGGATAACTATCCCCTTGGTAATACCCCCATTTTTAACCGAAGCTAAAAGTAGAGGATTAGGCAACTAGTGCCAATTTCTGCCTTGGAGGCATTCCTCCAATAGCAGTATTTGGACGTTCATTGTTGTACGTCCATAACCATTGTGTCGCATGTAGTTGTACC
>JBOFJV010000143.1:0-9700 GCA_051657005.1 Legionella sp.
TACGCTCTTACTTTGACAATGACTACAACGGGATAATCGGTTATAGCTTACATCTAATATTAATGGTTGATATCCGCTCACTTTTACTATGGAAAATCCAGGTAAATTTAGGATAAGATTGTACTTCGGCACTTTAATCTCCTTTTGTGCTCTAAATCAAGGACTTAGTCTAGACTAATTTGATTAAAGTGCCACCTTAATTGGTGTAGAGCCTATTTTTGAAGGCCTATTGGATTAACCGTAAGCGCTCACGCACTGGTGTCAACTGACACTGAATCGTAGCCTGGGTGCAGCGCAGCGGAACCCGGTTTTGCTGATGGAACTCAGTTGACGTGGTCAAGCAGAACCCTGGGTTCCGCTATACGGCCCCCAGGCTACAATTATCCTTTAAGTTGGTAGCCTCAGCTGCGAGCGGATCCGATTAAACAACCCATAACTGCATAAAGTCCTCGACTTTCATCGTTGCAAGTGTATTTGTATCACTCATAGCTTGCATAATTTTTTCAACTCGATCTTCTGAAAATTGAGTATTTAAATTCTTTTTAAATTTAGAAAGCAAAACAGGAATACCTTCTTCACGTCTGCGTTTGTGACCTATAGGATATTCCACAGTAATCAACTCGCTTTCTGTACCGTCTTTAAAAAATAATTTAATACTGTTCGCAATCGAGCGCTTTTCAGGATCCAGATATTCACGAGAAAAACGTTCTTTTTCAGTAACATGCATTTTCCCACGTAAAATATCTATTCGAGAATCAACAGCAACATCATCCTCATAATGTTCCGCCTTTAAATCTCCATATAATAAACCGATAGCTACCATATACTGTAAGCAATGATCGCGATCAGCAGGGTTATGCAGCGAGCCTTGTTTGCTAATAATTCGAATTGCAGACTCATGAGTTATTAAATCAATTCGTGCAATATCATCAAACCGCTCTTTTATGATTGGATGGAGTTGCACCGCGCATTCAACCGCTGTTTGCGCATGAAACTCAGCCGGGTAAGACAATTTGAATAAAACGTTCTCCATAACATAACTGCTGTAAGGACGTTGAAATTTAAATACTTTCCTATCAAAAAGTACGTCATAAAAACCCCAGGTAGGTACGCTTAATGCGCTGGGATAACCCATTTCACCTGTTTGAGCAATTAAGGCCAACCGCACTGCTCGAGATGTTGCATCCCCTGCAGCCCATGATTTTCTAGAACCAGCATTCGGTGCATGTCGATACGTTCTGAGACTTTGTCCATCAACAAAAACTTGAGATAATGTGCGCAGCATCATGTCTCTATCAGCCCCAAACAACTGGGCTGCGACGGCGGCACTAGCAACTTTGACTAAGAATACATGATCGAGGCCAACTCGATTAAAACTGTTTTCTAAAGCCAAACATCCTTGAATTTCGTGCGCCTTAATCATGGCAGTCAAAACATCGTGCATCATAATCGGTGCTTTACCTTTAGAGCAATTTTGTCGGCACATATAATCAGCAACAGCAAGTATCGCCCCTAAATTATCCGATGGATGCCCCCACTCTGCTGCAAGCCATGTATCATTAAAATCAAGCCAACGAATCATTGCGCCAATATTAAACGCAGCCTGTACTGGATCCAATTCATAATGAGTACCTGGCACACGTGCGCCACCAGTAAGTGTTGCACCAGGAACAAGAGGTCCTAGCAGTTTAGTGCATTCAGCAAAATTTAGCGCCAAGATACCACAACCCAGTGTATCCATAAGACATAAGCGCGCTGTTTCATAAGCTAAAGCACTGTCAACTTTCTTATTTAATACATAATCAGCAATATCGATCATGACCTGATCGTAATCAGGCTTAATGTTATCTTCTACGTACCTGTGCATATAAAACCTCGTATGTAAATTGCACCGAATATGTTTCTTTTTTGTAAAAAAAGGATAGTCTAGCCTGGGTGACGCGCAGCGAAACCAGAGCTACAAAAACAGTTATCCACGCGTCTCAATCGCGGGAAACTTTTGGGGTTCAGGTCCAGTATATTCAGAAGTAGGTCTGATTAATTTATTATTCGCTCTTTGCTCAAAAACGTGCGCTGCCCATCCAGTGATACGCGACATAACAAAAATGGGTGTAAATAAAAACGTATGAATACCGCAATAGTGATAAGCAGAAGCACTGTAAAAATCCAAATTAGGAAACAGTTTCTTTTCATTCCACATCACTTCTTCAATACGCTCTGAAATATGATACAAGAGGAGATCATTTTTCTCTTCACCCAAACGAAATGACCATTTTTTAATGATATCGGAACGAGGATCACTCGTAGTATACACTCGGTGGCCAAATCCCATAATCAGTGCTTTATCAAGCAACATTTTCTTAAGCCCTGTTTCAGCTTCATCTGGGCTTTTAAAGCGCTCAATAAGCGCCATAGCATCTTCATTAGCACCACCATGCAAAGGACCACGAAGCGTACCAATTGCGCTTGTAATTGCAGAATAGAAATCGGCAAGGGTAGCAGCAGTAACACGTGCAGCAAATGTTGAAGCATTAAAATCATGTTCTGCATATAAAATTAAAGACACATTCATCATTTGTGCTTCTAATTTACTGGGCTTACGACCATGTAATAAAGTAAGGAAATGAGCTCCCGTTGATTGTTCATCACTTAAAACCGATATCTCTTTGTTTTGAAAGTGCCATGCATACCAATAACACATCATTCCAGGAAACAAAGCCAATAACCGATCCGCAATATCATATTGTTCCGAAAATTGTCTTTCAGGTTCAATAGTTCCTAAAAAAGAACAAGCAGTTCTTAGTACATCCATTGGATGGGTGTTTTTAGGAATCAATTTAAGCACCGTTTTTAAAGATTCAGGTAACGATCTTAAGCCTACCAATCTTTTGGTATAATCATTTAGCTCATGTTGCGTAGGCAGCTTTCCATAAAGCAATAAATAGGCTACTTCTTCAAAAGTGGCATATTCTGCCAAATCATCAATCGCATACCCTCTGTAGTTTAATCCCTTACCTGCTAGCCCAACGGTGCAAATTGCTGATTGACCTGCAACAACTCCGGCTAAACCGCCGCTTTTAACACTCATTCTCGTCCTCCATCAATTGGTCTAGTTTTTTTCATATTGATAATAACCCAACACATCATATAGTGCGTCTCGAGTTTGCATTTTATCCAGCATGGATTTCTGCGTTCCATCTTGAAGAATAGTCTTATAGGTAGACAATGCCGCGTGTGACATCGCTCTAAATGCACTTAAAGGATATAAAATTAGAGAAACACCTACATTCGCAAGCTCATCTCGAGTAAATAAAGGAGTTTTACCAAACTCAGTAATATTCGCAAGGACCGGCACCTTCACCGCTTGTGTAAAGATTTGATACTCGTCAAGACGCGTCATCGCTTCAGGAAAAATCATGTCCGCACCTAACTCGACACAAATAAGCGCTCGATCAATCGCCGCGTTCATCCCTTCAACGGCGTACGCATCAGTACGAGCCATAATCACAAAATCCGGATCTTGACGCGTATCAACGGCTGATTTAATGCGATCGCCCATTTCTTTAGCAGATACAATGGCCTTATTTGGTCGATGACCACATCGTTTCGCAAGAACTTGATCTTCAATGTGTATGGCTGCTACACCTGTTTTTTCCATAAGCTTTACTGTTCTTGCAATATTAAACGCATGCCCCCAGCCAGTATCTACATCCACTAATAGTGGTAATGGGCATGCTTCAGTAATTCTGCGTGCGTCTTCTAAAACCTCGGCTAATCCAGTCATACCAAGGTCAGGTAAACCATATGAAGCGTTAGCAATCCCGGCTCCAGATAGATAAATTGCTTTTGCACCAGAAAATTGAGCGAGCATTGCTGAATATGCATTAATTGTACCTAGAACAGGTAAGGGTTTATTCTCTTTGATTGTTTGCTTGAACACGTTGCCCATGGAACTGGCCATTAGGTGTCACTCCTTGATCTTTTTTATAATATTTAATCGCAGTATCAGTTCAGACAAGAACTACAGTTGCTACTACGAGGGTAGTATTATGCTCCAATGCCCCATTCATCTCAATCGATTTTCTATATTACCTCGAATAATATTTTTACGTAAAAAACGTGCTGGAGATAAAGCCTGGTGCAATCCTCTTGGTAAGCAACTTATTTCATTATTGATTAATGATGCCAGCCATTCTGCTGATAAAGGAATCGTTGTAAGTCCTCGTGAACCAAATCCTGAACAGGTATAAAGTCCAGGATAGTAAGGTCCTGGCTGGGGAATCCATCGATTTGCATTCGTTTCCAAGAGTGCAAACTGGCGAATAAATTGCTCAGCATTCGCAATCCTGCCCACCAATGGAAGATAATCAGGAGTCGTAGCTCTGATGCCTGCCCAATGATTAACTACCTCATCAGACCATAATACGGAGGAGGATAAAGCGCTTAATTTATTAAGATTCATCAGATCATCTTCATCTTTTATATGAGATACCGCACTTTTTAATTCATAGGTTGCACCTAAGTGATGCACCCCATCTAAAGCGGGAAGTATATGCCCAGATCCGCATAGGGGTATTTTTAGCTGAGTACTTTGAGGCGTTGCCAAAATGCCAGTCATTTGACCACGAATTGGTTTAATGGGTAAATGATCTGTCTCTTTGAATGAGTTTACTTTATGCCCATTAGCCAAAATTAATACTTCTGTTTCTAAATAATTAACTATCCATCGTTTATCAAAATTCAAATGTGTTACTGCGACATTACTTAATAATGATATCCCTTCTCTTTGAATCAGATGCCGACATAAAGCAGGTGAATCGATCCATCCTGATAAAGGAATAAATAATCCGGAATGCTGCACTGAAACTCCTGCTAACTGAGCAGCACATTGTGCATCCAGAAGAATACCTAACTCAGGATAATGAGCAAGCCAAGTGCTCAAACTTGATTGGGCAAGCTGCTCTTTATCATTGTAGGCAAGCAATAAAGATCCTTTCAGCTCACCCAGAGGTACTTGTAGTAAAATATCGTGATAAATTCGAGCAGCATATACAAAAGCAGTTAACATAAATTGAGTAAGCGGTGAGCTATAAGCAGATAATTTGGGAAATAAAACTGCCTGCTGGTTTGCAGAGCCTGAGCTTCCAACATCATTCAATTCATCAATAATTGTGACTTGCCAACCTCTTTTCACCAACGCATAAGCTGTAAAACATCCTGCAAGTCCTGCACCTACAATCACAGCTGATTTGTTTGAATAGGTTTCTGGTAACCCAATATGCCAGGGTGTATGACCCTTTTTATTGTTTTGTGCCATGAATTGAGTAAAACGAGCACAAATCATATGTCGCTTTGGTCCAAAGCCTTTCTTTTTTTCTACAATAAAACCATGTTGGCTCAGACTTGTTTTCACTGAAGAAGCTGCAGTATACGTTGCTAAAGTCGTTTCCTTTCCGGAAAGCATTGCGATTATTTTAATCAGTGAATCAGACCACATACTTTTATTTTTCGCAGGCGCAAAACCATCGAGATACCAAGCATCAACATAAGCAGTTCTCAATTCATTCTCAAGCTTGGGTTCATTGCAAATTAATAATTGTTCATAACACTCTAATGCATCACCTAACATTAAAGTTAAACTAACTCTTCCTCCACAAAATGAAAGCTGATGATACCCCGGTGTTAATATCGGATAATTAGCGATTAAAAGTTGAGCTTGCTTTTTTAATTGGGGCCAAGATTCAAGGCTTTTTGTTAAATCAGCAACAGATAAAGGATGTTTTTCACAGGAGATAAAATGCAATTGACATGATTTAGGCGCATGTTGCTCCCACAAATACCAACTTACAAGAAAATTGAGGCCAGTACCAAAACCAGTTTCACCAATTGTAAACTGTTGGGGGGAGGTATCAGAAAAAGATTGCCAACGTTCAATTAAATTATTACCATCGACGAACACGTAAAGACTTTGATTTATCCCACCTTCTAAAGAATGGTAAATATCATTGTATTGAATGGAGAACGGCAGAGCATCATGCCAATCCAGCTCTGCTTTGTTAATGGGTACAAAAAGATTACTCACATACAACTACTCGATTAGTAGCCATTGTATTGGACTCCTTATCATTAATGCACTTTTTTTCCTGGATTAGTTTACGTAGCTTGGGAACCAAAACAAAAAGCACAATTGAGGAACCAATAGCAAATAGGCCCAACATTAAAAACACGTGACTGTAACCACTATTTGTCACCAAAGGTGACACACTCTCTTGGCCAGCAATCATCAAATTGGAGCTGTAACTGGATAAAGTAGCACCGACACCTGAATTTAACATCCACATCCCCATCATAATGCCTTGCAGTTCTGGGGGCGCAAGGTATCCAATCATGGCATAACCAATTGGCGATATTAACAGTTCTCCAATGCTTTGCAAAACATAACTTAAGACAATCCAGCTTGGGTTAACTAACCCGTCATCGTTGGCATAAGCAATACCAACAGGTAATATCGCAAAAGCAATGCCAATAAATAGAAGTGCTAAAGCAAATTGTGTGGTGATATTGATCTGCACCCAGTTTTTTCGCATTTTATGCAGCAATAGTCCAAGTAATGGCCCACCAATGACAATAGCTACCGTATTAATGTTTTGGAACCATTGAGGCGGTATAATCCAGTTTGCATATGCACGCTGAACATTATGGTCAATAAATACAGTCAACCCCATAGGTGCTATTTGATAAAGCATCCAAAAAATGGTGCCAACAATCATCAAAACAGCAAAAGCACGCATTTTATTTTTAGTTTCTTTTAATGGTTGTTGTTTCGCAAGATACAAAATCACACCCAGCATCACCACCCCGGTTACCAACACTAATTTTTTAGCCCAGTCCGCATAATGCAGCATTTGGCTCAAAAAGAAAGGGAGTAATATGATCACGATCCCCCCCACCAAAATCGAGCGTTTTTGCGACAGTTTATCCTTTTTTGAAAAAATAGTTTCTGTATCTGATAATTGCTGCCAACAATAAAGACAAATAAGTAGCGCGACTAAATTACCTAAGCTGCTGAGTAAAAAAAGACGTTCATAGTTCTGAGTCAGCTGAAATAAACCACTTAAGCTAAACCCCACAAAAAAACCAATATTCATCCCCGCATAATTCATTAAAAAAGCAGTTTCACGGCGCGTATCTTCCGGTGAAAAACGCTGTGTCAGCATGCAATTTAGGCAAGTCACGTTCAAACCAGATCCGGTCAAAAATGCCGCCAAGCCATAATATAAAAAGGATATATCTCCAAAGGACAGTAAAATACAACCAATGATTTGTGCAGCCATTCCTGCACAAAATAAAGAGCGATTCGATAAGAAACGGCCACCCAAAAAACCGCCAAGCAAGTGTAAGCCGTAATTAAAGGCAATAAAAACGCCCATGATGCTGTTCGCACTGCTAATTTGAAGTCCCAACTTACCCATCATATAAAGTACAAGGGTCGAGTAAAGCACGCTGTAGCTTAAAGTAGAAACAATTTGAATACAAAAAAGCGGAATAATTCCTTGTGGCATTGACTCTATGAATTGTCTTTTCCTTGTCATTATAGACATCGTGACTTTCCTTGTTTATTCAAGCACATCTTTGAATATGACATGGCGAAAAAATACTGTCTAGTAGTTTACAAATTATTTTATTCTTCATTGAGTAAATTGCTCATATCCTGGGTGCAGCGCAGAGGAACCAGGGGTTTCAAAGCACTAATAAGCCCCTAACCCCTGTTTCGCTGCGCTACACCGAGGCTACAGAATGCATAAAAAATTATTTTTTCAATTGACTCAGCACCTCTTCAGCTGCCATTTGGGTTTTTTCAATTTCGCGAGCACCATGGGCACTTGAAACAAATCCAGCTTCATACATTGAAGGTGCGAAATAAATACCTTTTGCCAACATTCCATGATAAAACTTTTTAAATAAGACTTCATCAGACGCGGCTATATCAGCATAATCAGCAATACGCGTTTTATTCGTAAAGCAAAAACCAAACATACCACCTAACGAAGCAGTAAAAAGTGAAATATTTAATGTTTCTGCCACGGTAGCTAGAGCGTGTATTAATGACTGAGTCGTCTGATTTAATTCTGTAAAGAATTCTGGTTTTTCAATTTCAGTTAAAGTAGCAAGCCCTGCTGCCATAGCTAATGGATTTCCAGAAAGAGTCCCTGCTTGATACACAGCTCCCTCTGGCGCCAGAAAAGACATAATCTCTGCCCTGCCACCTATAGCCCCAACAGGCATACCACCACCAATCACCTTTCCTAAAGTAGTAATATCTGGTGTAATACCAAATACACCTTGAGCACCTTTTAGCCCTACTCTAAAACCTGTCATCACCTCATCAAAAATCAGCAATGCATGATAGCGATCGCAGAGTTGGCGTAAGCCTTTTAAAAACTCAGGATCAGGCAAAACAAAACCCATATTCCCTGCTACTGGCTCCAGGATCACGGCAGCGATATCATTAGGGAATTTTTCAAATAATTGCGCTGTTTGTTCCAAATCATTAAAGTCAGCAGTTAGAGTATGATCTGTAATCATCTGGGGAATTCCTGGTGTTGATGGAATTCCTAAAGTGAGCAGTCCAGAACCAGCTTTAACCAATAAGCTGTCACTATGACCATGATAACACCCATTAAATTTAATGAATTTATTCTTATTGGTAACGCCTCGCGCCAGTCTTATTGCTGTCATCGTTGCTTCTGTACCGGAATTAACCATACGTACTTTTTCAATCGATGGCATTAAAGAAATAATTTTTTCAGCCAATTGCACTTCCAGTTCAGTCGGCGCACCAAAGCTCATGCCACTGTGCAGAACTTTATTAACTGCATCAATCACCGAGGGATGACAATGGCCTAGAATTAATGGCCCCCAAGAGCCAACATAATCAACATATTCCTTATCATCTACATCGATCAGATATGCCCCTATCCCTTGTTTAAAAAAAAGTGGCTCCCCACCAACACCTTTAAACGCACGTACAGGTGAATTAACGCCGCCAGGAATAAGCTTTTGTGCCTTATGAAATAATTCTGTTGAATGAGTCATAAAAATCTCCATAATTTTGAAGCTTATATTACAATATTCTAAAAAAATGGCAAAATAAGCAGTTTAACTTTACATCGTGGCGTACTGTAGATAAATTACGCCCTTTTAAACGAGTATTATTATGCAAGAATATAAAAAATTCATTTGTGTCATTTGTGGTTTTATTTATGATGAAGCTGAAGGATGGCCTGAAGATGGAATTGAACCAGGAACACGTTGGGAAGATGTACCAGAAAATTGGTTTTGTCCTGATTGTGGTGCAGGTAAAGAAGACTTCGAGATAGTTGAGATGGAATAATCCTGATTGCATCAATAGCGGCATGATGTTTCGAACGAAACGCCGAAGAATCTAAATTTTAGCTAAAAAATTTTACTTCAGTCCGAACTGGGACAGTAAGAGCGAGTCAAATTTTGCATAGCTCCCTCCGAGCTTCGTTTGGGCTGCCCCATAACCGTCAGGCTAAGAAGCAAATGCAATCAAAAGTAGGTTGGTTCTTGAGGTATCGGCACTTATTTTATAAGTACGTTTTAGCACAAAATCCGTCGTTGCGAGACGTAGGCGAAGCAATCCAGTGGCCTTTAAAAAGCGAATCAGTGCATCTGC
>JBOFJV010000144.1:0-2254 GCA_051657005.1 Legionella sp.
ACTACAACGGGATAATCGGTTATAGCTTACATCTAATATTAATGGTTGATATCCGCTCACTTTTACTATGGAAAATCCAGGTAAATTTAGGATAAGATTGTACTTAGGCACTTTAATCTCCTTTTGTTCGCTAAATCAAGTACTTAGTCTAGACTAATTTGATTAAAGTGCCACCTTAATTGGTGTAGAGCCGAAATGTCTCGTTCCGTGATAGTTTTACCCACTGACATAGTCACTAATTGCCCCTCATGATATGAGGCAACAGCCACGCCTGGAATTTTTGCTGCCGTCATTAATTCCTGGGTAATCTGCCGTGAAACCCCTTTAATATCATTAACTTCTTGAGTGGTTCTCGTATTTTGGAATTCGACTTTTTCTTGTGACATCGCTTAAACTCACATATGTATATTTATTATACATAATATTTTCAAAATCGAAAAGATAGCCAGTCAATTAATCCTACATGATTAGGCTCTTAAATTATTATTTTTTACACTCATAAACAATACTATCATCCTTTTGGCCAGGAGACGTCAATCGATCAAATGCTTTGACCAAACGCACTTCACGAAAACCTACTGCACGCAATAATTCGTGCAAAAAAGAAGAGTCATCATAAATACTGATTTTATATTCTTCTACTTCCGTTTGAACCACACGATTTGCATCAACTAACTCATACTTACCTATGGAATAACACATCGCCCCTTCAAGAGTAGCTAATTGGCTGAGCAAAATTATTTTATCATCAGCTCTGCGCCATTGATAACCGCTCCATATACCCAGCTCGTTTGGAACTGCTCGTAATGTTTCGACTTCAAATACAAAGAGCCCATTATGTTCTAACTGATGGTATAGATTCTTTAAAGCGTTTTTAATTGCCTCAATTTCTGTAATTAATCCGAAAGAGCCGCTGGGTATAAAAATCAATTTGTATTTTTCAGAAGAATGTGAATCCGCTACAAGTCCTTGCCATACATTATGATTTAGTTTTTTTGCATTAGCCTTCGCATGCAAAGTGTTTAACATAAACTCACTGGCATCAACGCCATGAACATCAAATCCCTCCTCAAGTAAAGGCAATAAAAAATTACCTGTACCGCACATTGGCTCTAAAATGGGGCCTTGTGCTTCTAAAGCGTAGCTCCGATAAAATCGATAAGCATATTCTGGTGCATTAGGTTTACTCAAATCATAAACTTCCGTGCATAAGCTCAAGTAGGTATCCCATTTTTTCATCAACTTTTTAACTCCTAATTTAATTCGAATGATTATAAGACAATACGAATTTACAATGAACCAAAGACTCAAAAAATCACACGCATTAGTCGTTAAAATCAACGATAAAAACTATTTTTTATAGAGGATTTACCTTATGATAATTTTTATTGGTATCAATCCGAGCATAAGACAAATTGGTCACGATTACCCTGAAAAATAATGTTCCAAATTCTCCAGAGCGCTCCGTTAGTATTAATATAAACACAGGCTTATGCGACCTTTCAAACAACACAAAGTGCGCCACAAAAGTGCACGACCGCTAGTAGCTGAAAGTGCTACCGGGAAAGCGCTACCGAGCGCATTTCGTACTTAGCCTTGGGCTGTATGTGGTAACGCGTATGGTTAAGCATAGGCAAAGGAAGTTGTAAGCCGTAAGCCGCAATGTTGAAGTGATTGAGCTCCGTTAAGTTTAGTATGAGAGGTGGCCCAGGGTCTTTTGATACCTGAAGGCAACAGTGAATGAGATAATAAATCGGTTCGAATCATTCGCCGCCTCCGGAATCTGAGAGCATGGCGTGCAACGAAAGCGATAGTGTAAACGTGGGAGGACCTATCCGCTCACAAAAGGAGGTGAGTATCAACCGACAAGTGTAAAAACGAGTGAGTTGAGATGGCGAAAATTAAAAGATATGGAGTCAGATGAGGCATAGTACTCTGAGCTTGGGAAAACCAAGTACATGGGGAAGGCCGATGGGTGATTTTGCCTTTGTTGAGGAAACGTGATGAGAGCACCAGAATCTCAGAGTAACACGGATACTGCATTAGCAGAGGCAGCGTGGTTATCGGCGAACAATCAACATCAGGTGTATCATATTCTGATGCACCAGATTAATGGGCTCTTTCCCATTTAAGGGGGCAGCTCTAATCACCCACAGAGCACCTTAACACGCACTCTGTAATTTTCAAATTTTCTAAAACCATAAGCTCTTCGCTGAATGAGTTTCATTTTACGATGAAACCCTTCTGTGATTCC
>JBOFJV010000145.1:0-9269 GCA_051657005.1 Legionella sp.
ACATACAGCCCAAGGCTAAGTACGAAATGCGCTCGGTCGCGCTTTCCCGGTAGAACTTTCAGCTACTAGCGGTCGTGCACTTTCGTGGCGCACTTTCAATTTTTTTCTAAATATAGTTCGTTCACCCCTGTACGACACGAAGTGGCGTATAGGGGTGAGTAGTTACCAAGACACTATAAAAAAATACAACAAAACGAGACAACTGAGAATCATGAGTTAAAAATAGAAATTATTGCTGAACTTTTTGACAAAACTTATCAGATGTTTGATTTGCTGATACAAAAAGCTACAGAGAACAATAATTTCCCATTAGTTGAATCATTAAGAACTACTAAATCCCAGATTTTAAGTGCTTATTTGGAGAGTTACACCCTCGATGATGGACTTGGAAAAGCACAAGAAAAGATTAATACGAACTTTGCTTACAATCGCAGTGTTTGGGAATGGCTTGGTGACAGTATCGCAGAAATTTTTGAAAAAATTAGAAGCTCTTTAAGCAGTACGAAAGAAGAACTTGTTGAAGTTGAAGAGGTCCAATTAGACAGCCTCAAAACGCATCAACAAGGAAAACATATTACACACATGTTTAAGTCTGAAGTTGGAAGTAAACGGCCTCAAGTTGAGGATCAAGAAAATAGAAGCTCTTTCTCTAATATGAGCAGTACAGATTAAAATATTAAAGGCTGAATTTTAGTCTAAACTTAAAATAAACTCTGAAGGGGAATAATCATGAGCACATCATCATTAGTCCATGTACGAGATTTATTGCACGCGCAACTGTGTTATCAAGCATTCATTACACCTATCTTTATCCCTATAGACAAACAATATAGGGATTTTGCTAAGCAAGCGTGTGAATTTATTGAAGCGAGGCGCACTGAAGTCATCCATCACGATACGCCACGCCACCATGTGTTGCATCGCTTTGCGCCGCAACACAACAGCAAAGGAAAAAAAATACTGCTTGCTCATGGTTGGATATCCCGAGCTGCCTACATGGCACATCTAATTCAGGTGCTCCACCAGCAAGGATATGAGGTGTATGCTCTTGATTTTCCAGCACACGGTGAAGCCAAAGGACTGCAACTGCCTTGGACTGATGCGGTTGCTGTTTTGAAAGAAACACTCAACCAACACGGACCATTCTATGGGGTTGTCGGCCATTCTTTTGGTGGATCGATGTTACTCAACACCTTGAACCTTGCAGGACAACTTCCTGAATGGCAATTAACTCATAGTCCTGAACGCGCGATTTTAATTGCCTCACCTACGCAAATGCGTAACCCGGTTAATCGTATGGCGAAAAAACTGAAATTGAGTGGTCATGGTTATTTGCAACTGCGCCAAGTCATGCGGCAACAAGCACAATTTGATCTTAAGTTAGTAGGCCTGCATCATTTTATTGCCCAATCGCCGAAGATTCCCTTTTTATGCATTCATGGGGAATCAGATAATACGATTGAACCCAAAGAGTCGATCGTATTTTGTAAAAAATACCCACATGCAACCCTGCGCTTACTTCCTAACGCAGATCACGTGAGCGTGTTACTCGACAATCGAGTGGGGCAATTAGTATCTGATTTTTTAAATAAGTAATTTTGTTTTGAGCTGGTACAAAAAAGAAAAAGGTACCGTTGCAGGCTGTTGGGTCAAGAGCTTGCCCTAACCATGAGGTATCGACATATTTTTCAAGTACGTTTTTAGCACAAAATCCGTCGTTGCGAGCCGTAGGCGAAGCAATCCAGTACCATTAAAAAAGCGAATCAGTGCCTCTGAAACCCAAAAGGACGCTGGATTGCTTCGCCTACGGCTCGCAACGAAGGCATAATGCACCTATCATATACTACTAAAAATAAGTGTCGATACCTCAGGACCCAGCCTACTTTTGACTGCTTTTGTTTCTTAGCCTGACATCTATGCGTTGCCCCATGGCTAGACGGAGCTTTTAGATATTATCTGCAGTTAATTCCTATTCACGTTCCATATATTGACGCAACTTCTTCATTGCATTTTGTTCGAGCTGACGCACACGCTCAGCGGATACACCGTATTTCTTCGCTAAATCATGCAAGGTCAACTTCTCTTCTGCCAACCAACGCTGCTGTAAGATATCTTGGCTGCGCTCATCCAGTTGCTCCAAGGCAAATAGAAGTTGCTCACGCCCGCGTTCGCCTGTGCTCTCTTTTTCCAACACTAACGACGGATCATCATTGGCATTAAATAAATAACGCTCAGGCGCCATATGAAAATCATCATGATCATCCGCATCTGGAGCATCATAAGGTGTATCCATCGCATTCAGACGTTGCTCCATGACGAGGACCTCTTCGCGACTTACCCCTAAATCATCGGCGACAGCGCTGACTTCTTCATGACTCATCCAACCCAAACGATTTTTCATTTGGCGAAGGTTAAAAAATAATTTGCGTTGTTCTTTGGTCGTCGCAATTTTCACAATCCGCCAATTTCGTAAAACAAATTCATGAATTTCTGCTTTGATCCAGTGCACAGCAAAAGAAACCAGACGTACGCCCATCTTAGGGTCGAAGCGTTTTACCGCCTTCATCAAACCGATATTACCTTCCTGAATTAAATCATTCAAAGGCAAACCATATCCTAAATAACCTCGAGCGACACGAACAACATAGCGTAGATGGGCAAGAACCAAGCGTCTTGCAGCCTCAAGATCGCCTTCAGAATGAAAGCGTTCGGCGCAAGCGATCTCTTCCTCCAAAGACAACATAGGAATTTGATTGACCCTGTGAATGTAAGCGTCAAGGCTCCCCACAGGTAAATTCATTGCGGCAAGTTGCAATTGATGACTCATGCTTCTTTCCTCTAAAATTTCTTATAAAAACAAGGTAAAAAACAAGACAAACTTATAATTGAGGTTCTATGGAAGCCAATTGCCGTTTCACGGACAAGCGTGCACCCATCCACCCAAGTATAATCGCAAATAAAACAAGTAGCAAGATCTGCCTTATTGATAAGCCGCTTAACGGATAGTGCATCTGATAAGCAACAGCCAATTGATTTACGGCAGCACCTAAACTCAGGATAAAAATATTAACAAAGAAAATAGCAAAAATGGCCCCCATTGCGCCATACCAAACACCCGAATACAAAAAAGGTCTCAAAATAAATGGATCCGTAGCACCAATTAACTTTAAAACCTGAATTTCTTCCTGCCGACTGTGAATGGCTAACCGCAAAGTCGTACCCACAATCACAATCACCGCCGTTGCCAATAGCACCAACAATGCATTAGCAAATTTCGCTGCAAAACCTAAAAGAGCATGCAACCGGCTTATCCACTCCATGTCTACTTTAGCACTCTCTACTTGGGCGACAGTTTGCAATTGCCGCGCCAGTAAATCCAGTTTTGCAGGTGAATCAACCACCAATGCAGGGACCACATCCACTACTGCAGGTAGAGGATTTTCAGGAAGATAACGCATAATGTCCTGCATTCCCTCTTGTTGCGTTAATTCAGATAAACCAGCCTCAGATGATTTTAAAGACACCTGGGCAACACCATCGGTGTCACGAACTTTTTGCAATGCCTGTTGTTGCTCCGCCTCAGTAAGACTTGGCTTTAAATAAAGAGAAATATGGCCACCACGTTGCCAACTGGCGGTCACCTTAGCCAAATTATCAGAAAACACCCAAAAAAGAGCCGGTAACGCCAAAGTAACCGCGATGACCACAGAGGTCATTACGGTGGCCAAGGGCTTACGGCATAATAGATTAAGACTATGAATCGCTGCTTGGGCATGATATGCAAAGATCGCCTGGACTTTTTTTAACACATTCGCCCTCCTTTAAGCATGACGATGCGATGCTTCATTCGTGCAATTAATGCAAGATCATGGGTAGCGATTAAGATGCTCACACCAACCTGATTAAATTGTTCAAAAAGAGCCATGATTTCTGCAGAAAGTTTTGGATCAAGATTTCCTGTGGGTTCATCCGCCAATAATAATGCGGGCTTATGCACTACAGCACGCGCAATGCCTACACGCTGTTGTTCACCACCGGACAAATGGGCGGGAAGCATTTTTTCTTTATTTAATAATCCCACCATATCCAGAGCAGCGTGTACTCTTTTGGCAATCATTGGATAAGGCATTCCTTGAATTTGCAAAGGTAAAGCAACATTATCAAAAACGGTGCGGTCATTCAGCAAATAAGGGGATTGAAACGTAATCCCTAATTGACTGCGATGAGCAGCCACCTCACGTTTTTTTACCTGATTCAAACGCAAACCATTCATCGTCAACTGGCCAGAGGTGGGCCACTCTAAAATGGCAATCAATTTAAGCAACGTACTTTTTCCAGCGCCAGAATGCCCGGTAAGAAAAACCATTTCCCCTTTTTGTAAAGAAAAATTTATCTGGCTTAACGCTTCAAAACCACCTGGATAACGTTTACTGACTTGGTCAAATGTGATCATTGAATAATGCACCAACAAATTGTGTGGCATCAAAGGGTCGTAAATCCTCTATCCCTTCACCAATCCCTATATAACGGAAGGGTATTCCCAATTCATTCGCGATTGCAAATAAAATTCCGCCTTTGGCCGTTCCGTCTAATTTTGTCATTGTAATCCCGGTAAGTCCAATTGCCTCATGAAATTCTCGTGCCTGGACTAATGCATTCTGCCCGATACTTGCATCCAATATCAACATGGTTTCATGTGGGGATTCTGGACAAAGTTTCTGTAGAACGCGTTTCACCTTCTTCAACTCTTCCATTAAATTGCCCTTGGTATGCAAACGTCCGGCCGTATCAGCAATTAATACATCCATTTTGCGGGATTTTGCCGCTTGCAATGCATCGAAAACTACAGAGGCACTGTCTGCACCGGTATGCTGAGCGATCACCGGAATATTGTTGCGCTCACCCCAAACATGCAATTGCTCTACTGCTGCTGCTCTAAATGTATCGCCAGCAGCCAGCATCACTTTTTTACCTTGCTGTTGAAATTGTTTTGCTACTTTCCCTATAGTTGTTGTCTTTCCCGCACCATTGACTCCGACCATCAAGATAACAAAAGGTGAATGATCGGCTGTTTCTAAAGTGAGCGGTTGATGTTTCGGACTTAAAATCGCTTGTAAATGGGTTTTCAGCGCGTCATAAACTGCATTACCATCGGCCAACTGCTTACGCGCCAATCCTTCTGTTAGCTGTGTTAATACCGCTTGTGTTGTCTCCATACCCAAGTCTGCGGTGATTAACAACGCTTCCAATTCATCCAGCAAATCTTGGCTAATTTCTTTTTTGCCAAGCAATAAGCGCCCAATACCATCACCTAACTGATGTCGGGTTTTACTTAAGCCTTTTCTAAAACGCGCAAAAATCCCTTCTTTTGCAGGTTCTGCTTCGTGCTCCATCACTTCAATCGGCGCTTGAGGCACAGCATCAACAGTGCTCTGAACATCCGCTTCAGCAGGCGTGGAATCATGATTTCGTTTAAACCATTTAATCATATAGTGTACAAATCCTGAAAAATATGAAATTCTATCATCTTTTTTGCTTTGAGGTTAAGTTGTGCGCAAAATACTCTTTACACTACTCACGGTACTATCTTGCCAGACCTTCAGCCAAGTTCAAGAGTTTACCTTGAATAATGGATTAAAAATATTAGTCAAAGAAGATCATCGAGCCCCTATCGTCGTATCAATGATTTGGTACAAGGTAGGTTCAGCAGACGAACCGGGAGGAATTACCGGCGTATCTCATGCGATGGAACATATGATGTTTAAAGGCACAGATAAATTTCCTTTAGGCGTCTTTTCCAAAACTATAGCCACCATTGGTGGTCAAGCCAATGCATTTACCAACAATGATTACACAGCTTTTTTTGAAAAAACAGATGCGTCCAAACTGGCAACCAGTTTTGAATTGGAATCAGATCGGATGAACCACCTGCTTCTCGATAGCAATGAATTTGCTAAAGAAATTAAAGTCATTCAGGAAGAACGACGAATGCGTACTGATGACAACCCACAGGCGTTGGCATTTGAGCGTTTTCTTGCCACTGCTCATTTAAGTGCTCCATACAATCATCCGGTTATTGGCTGGATGAGTGATCTGCAACAAATGAAAGTGGATGATCTCAAAGAATGGTATGCAAAATATTACGCACCCAATAACGCGACTTTAGTCGTCGTTGGAGACGTTACTCCAGAGCAAGTCCATGTATTGGCAGAAAATTATTTTGGCGCATTGCCCTCACAAGCAGTCCCTGACCGAAAATTGCAAAAAGAACCTCCAACATTAGGTGAAAAATCGGTTCATATTCAAGCACCTGCCACATTACCTTTATTGATGATGGGTTATTCAGCGCCAAGCGTCAGTACTGCAAAAGAAGCATATGAACCTTACGCTTTGGAAGTCATTGCCAGCATTTTAGATGCCGGTGAAAGTTCACGCTTTGCCAAAAATCTGATCCGCGGCAACCATATCGCTTCTGGGGCAGATACTTATTATAACCCTTACACACGCTATCAAACTCAATTTATCATTTATGGTGCCCCAAGCCAAAACCATAAAGTAAGCGACTTGGAAACAGGATTTCTTAAAGAATTAGATGACTTGAAAAAGAATCCAATCGATGCCAAAGAGTTACAGCGAATTAAAAATCAAATTATCGCGCAAAAAACCTTTGAAAAAGACTCCATTTTTGGACAAGCTTCAGAATTAGGGCTTTTAGAAACCATCGGTATTGGCTGGCAAAAAACCAATGATTATACTGCTGCGATCAATGCCGTTACTCCAGCGCAAATTCAGCAAGCAGCGCAACGTTATTTCCAACCCAAAAACAGGACCATCGCAATTTTAGAACCGCAAGCACAACAGGTGGCAAAATGAGAATTTTTAGCGCATACATTATGGCATTAATGCTTGGACTATACCACCCAGCCGCTGCAAATACCTTTAAAACGGAAAAATGGGTAACCGCAAATGGAGTTCAGGTTGTTTTTTACCAAGCCATGGAAGTCCCAATGCTGGATATCAGCTTAGCCTTCAATGCGGGATCCGCAAATGATGGAGAGCACTATGGATTGGCAAGACTCACAAGTCAGATCCTCAACCAGGGAAACGCAGGCAAAGATGCTACAGCAATAGCAGAAACCCTAGCGGAGACAGGCTCACAATATGGTGTTGAAATTAATCGCGATATGGCTGTTTTTAACCTAAAGACCTTAGTAAAACAAGACGCTTTAGCTCAATCCATTAAAACATTTGTACAAATTATTAACCATCCTGACTTTCCAAATGAAGCATTTATTCGAGAAAAAAAACAACAATTGATGTCCATTGAGCAACGTCAAGAATCACCAGATGAAGTCGCCCAACTGAAATTTTTTAACGCTTTATATCAGCATCATCCTTACGCTCATCCAGTGAGTGGAACCGCTGAAACAGTGAATGCAATGAATAAAAACCAGGTGATTGATTTTTATAAGAGCTTTTATGTCGGCAGTAATGCAGTTTTAGTTATGGTAGGCGCTATTACCAGTCATACAGCACATCAACTTGCAGATCAGCTGACCCATGAATTACCCAAAGGTCAACCCGCACCAGCACTTCCGAAAGCGCAGCAACTAACCCGCTCAGAAACAATAAATGTTCCATTCCCTTCATCACAAACAGTAATCAAGCTGGGGCAAATTGGTATTGATCATCAGGACCAGAATTATTTTCCGCTTATGGTCGGTAATTACATTTTAGGTGGTGGTCTGTTAGTTTCTCGACTGGCTGTTGAAGTGCGAGAAAAACGTGGTTTAACTTATGGAATAGACAGCCAATTTGTTCCCATGCTAGGGAAAGGTCCATTCCTAATCAGTTTTTCGACTAAAAATCAGCAAGCAAATGGAGCTTTAGACCTTATTAAAAATATATTAAAAAATTATATTGATAATGGTCCAGAGGATGAGGAAATGGAAGCTGCAAAACAATATCTGACAGGCAGCTTTCCACTTTCATTATCCGGTAATCGGAATATTGCCACACTCTTGTTGCGGATGACTTTTTATCATCTTCCTGATGACTTCCTGGACACATATACCGCACACATCAATGCAGTAACCAGTGAACAAGTAAAACAAGCATTTAAGCAACAAGTGGATCTGGATAAATTATTACTGGTTTCTGTAGGACAATCGTGAAACAAGAAATTCGTATTATCGGCGGATTATACCGGGGGAAAAAATTGCATTTCCCCGATATAGAAGGATTACGCCCTACTCCAGATAGAGTACGAGAAACTCTATTCAATTGGCTCATGCATGACATTAGAGATGCACACTGCCTAGACGCGTTCGCTGGCAGTGGCGCATTAGGTCTGGAGGCGTTTTCCAGAGGCACTGAACGCGTTGTTTTCCTTGAACAATCGCCCCAAGCTTACGCCAATCTAAAAAAAATAATGACCGCTTTTGACAGTCACAAACTTAAATTGATACAAACCGATGCATTACATTATTTACAACACCAGCAAGAAACATTTGATATCATTTTTTTAGATCCCCCGTTTACTCAGAATTATCTACCTCAATGTCTATGCAACCTCGCTAACAATCCTATTCTCAAACCTGGTGGCCTTGTTTACCTAGAGTCAGAAAACGCAATTCAGCTGGATGAGCAGCAATGGAAACAACTCAAACGAAAACAAGCCGGCCAGGTAATTTACGGCTTATTTGAAAAACAATGACAATTCCCGTAATCCATCAACTATAAAGTGCAGAGTAGCCTGGGTGCAGCAAAGCAAAACACGGGTTGCTGAGTCAAATCAATACCCCCCTGGTTCCGCTTTGCTACACCTAGGCTACGATACTAAAGCAAGCAGGCCAATTAATTTATGACTTGCTACAAAAACAATAACCCGATTGACACCATTAAGTGAGTGGTTACTACCTGGTTCTTATCATCTGGGCAATATCTGGATGTTGTGCGTATACCGCCTCCTGATCGGCAGTTATATCGTTTTTGTTCTTTTTACTTGTGTTGATGGTTGCGAATTCAAGGAGCCTTCCGACTATTTTTTGCTTCCTTTGGCTGCCGCAATCATTAGAGGAGTGAATTGAGTGTCTTGCGTGCCAATATTTGGATCAATATCTGGAATGTTAGTAACTACTCACCCATATACGCCACTGCGTGACGTACAGGGGTGAAAGAAACTGTACTCTAACGTTGATTGTTCAATGCCATAGCTACAGCAACCAAAGGATTTATTCCCTTATAGCTGGTAGAGTTAACCAGTCACC
>JBOFJV010000146.1:0-6178 GCA_051657005.1 Legionella sp.
ACTACCAGATGCAAAAATAATACACCGATTGTTCTGATTGATAAGGTATGAGTATGTAATGAAATTGTCTTGAGCCCATTGCCTTAGTAGGGCACGATGGGTTCTAAATGGGGGGTTGGCCAGGTGACTGGTTAACTCTAGCAGCTACTCCGATTTTAAATCGCCTCCATTCCTGGGTTATACTGTAATTATCCCTTTTATTTGCGGCAAAAAATGGCTGATGACTTTTTATCCGATGAGGATAAAGCTCTGTTTCGAGAGCACATGCGTTCTGTAAAACCATTAAATGAAAAAACACCCAAAGCTGAAATTATAAAGCCTAAGCCACCAGCACGCCCTCAAAAAAGAACACTACAAGAAGTCCCGGAAAAAAATGAGTATTACCTCTCTGATACGATTGTCGACACGGTTTTTTCAGAAACGATCCTTTCTTACTGCGATCCAAGCCTTTCCACTCAACGGTTTAAGGCATTAAGAAATGGACAAATCCCTTGGGAATATCGCCTGGATTTGCATGGATTAAAAAGCGAAAAAGCTCGCGATACACTGTGTCAAATCATTCAATTACAAATCCAAAATGACAAACGGTGCCTCCTTATCATTCATGGAAAAGGGGGGCATATTGGAGCCCCTCCGGTAATTAAAAATCTCTTGAACCGGTGGTTGCCTCAGTTAAACGAAGTCTTAGCCTTTCATAGTGCTTTGCCTAAAGATGGAGGAAGCGGTGCAGTCTACGTTTTTCTAAAACGAAATAAATAGATAGAAAGCACGCAAACATCTTGCAAGCAAAAAATCAAATGTTAATCAAATCATAATTTTCGGAGTATATAATTTAGATATAAGACAATGCTATTGAGAAGCAAATCATGCAAGCAAAAGAAGAGAGATTAAAGGCATTTCAAGAAGGATTTTATGCATGGCGCACAAAAGAGGCTCAGAATGAGCAAGCGCTCATGGATACCGCGCCATTAATAGGTGATTATTTTGCTTCTTTTAACACCGTAGAAGAATTGAAAGCCGATGTCGCTGATCGCAACTCAACAAAGATAAAAAAGCTTGATAAGCACAATAAACGTACTTTTGGCTCTTTGCTTTATTGCAAACTAAGTCTTGATCTATTCATTAAGACTCTTCCAGAAAATGCTACAGAAGAAAAAAGAGTACTTACCCAACTCGATGAAGTATTAACTAATTTTTATGCTGACCCAAAAGGATATGGGACAACAGCTCTTGAAAAACTACCTCAAATCGCAGAACAACTTTTTAAGATGGATGTAAAAAAATTATCCGATCCCAAAGCCTATAGGATGTTGTGCATGGAAATTTATGGAATGATTTCCATTATGACTAGAGCGCTTTCACATATGGGGGGTTTTACAAAAGTGCTGGTCAGCGCAGTGATTGATTTAGGCGCACTACAAAAAAAGTAGCTAGTTTATTAGAAAATACAGAAAATAAAATCAAAGAACTTGACGCGTTCATTCTTAAAAAAGAAAGTGGCATAGAAGATTCACCTGAAGAAAAAGCAAAAACCATACAAGAACATCTGAATGACCGTGTTTTGCAAATATTAGACGCTGAGACACCAGATACCTCTGAGGCAGAAGCAAAACTACTCGAAGCGAAAAAATATTTAGATGACACATCAGCTTACTTAGCTAAAATAGTTGAATTAAGAGCGAAAAAAGCAGCCATTGAACAACAAGAGCAGCAAATCAGCCCATTAGTAGACCTATTAAAAAATACAAAACAGATTATAGGCCAAAAATATTTTTATTCCTTGCTAGAAGGCCACGAAAAAAAATTACAGACTTTATTGGATTCAACATCAGTAGAGGATCCTTTAAGAAAAAAATTAGAACAAAGTATGAAAAATCTTAAAGAACAAAGTCTTATGACAGACACATGGCTTTATGCCATGAGTACGGTTTTTTCTCCACTTATATCGCTTTATCGTTGGGCAACCCCAGAAACAATTCAGCAAGCCGTTTCAGAAAACATACAAACATGGGATAGCGTGTGCAAAGAAACACTTCAACAACTTACTGCACAGCAATTAACTTCACTAGGACAACAAAAAAAAGTAATAGAGCTCGAATTAGAGGCTCTCTCCACGAAGTTATCTGCCGGTCATACTGGACTAAAAAAATTAATTGAAGAAGAATCATCTGAAAACCTGCAACAAATAGTGACTGCCAATCAAACAGCAAAAGGAGCGCTTGATAGTTATATCGAAACGGCATCCTCTGTAAAAGATCAGAGAGAAAAATTAATGCAATTTAAAGAAACTAACGAACAACTGACTCAATTCATAGAACAAAATGATGGTTTTTTTGTGGCACTGTCTAATTTGTTTTCTAAAATTCATCCTATATTCAAATCACAAACAGCACAAATGATTGATTTATCACGGGAATTAAAAGAACAAATTGACGATTTTTCTAAAGTTTGCGCTAACGCAACTGAAGCAAATTTAGAAGACATGGAAAAAGCATCTGGCTTAACAAAAGATGTAAAAGACAGCCTGACGAAAAAATATACTGAAATAAAGAAAAAAACAAGTGCTTCTCGTGAACCGCTAACCAAAGATACCTTTAAGACCTTCTTAAATGAAACAACACAATTTTTAAGTACAGCAAAATCAACAATTGGTGATACGGGAGTTTTAGAAAATGAAGAAGACGAAGAGATAGAGGCTCATCAGCTGGATTCTAATCTTTGATGCATCCAAATCGTTTCCTCATTTAAAAACCGAAGATAAAAAAACACCTTCACTTGCGTTCATTGCCTATTCTGAGGATAATTCGCTACATTAAATAAAATATCAAGAGCACAACATGGAACATTTAGGTCAATTTATTACAAATCACTGGCAGCTATGGGCTGCGCTCATTGTGATTTTACTTCTAATATTTATTAATGAACTGGTTTCACAAAAAAACAAAGCGAAAGAACTCTCGCCCCAGGGAGCTGTTGATTTAATCAACAATGAAGAGGCTGTAGTCATCGATTTACGTGATAAAGAGGCCTTTAAGCAAGGGCATATTGTTGATTCACTGAATGTCAAAGGCGTGGATTTTGAGCAACAAAAAATGGAAAAGTATAAAAGTAAACTGCTTATTCTTGTATGCGCACGCGGTCTTGAAGCACAAACATTGGCTAAAAAAATTCGCGCCCAGGGATTCCAGCCTCAGGTTATGAGCGGAGGAATAACTGCATGGCAAAATGCGGATCTTCCTTTAGTTAAAGGGAAATAAGCAAATGACCGACGTGATTATGTACAGTGCCGGTTATTGTCCCTATTGTGCTAAAGCCAAAGCATTATTAGAGCATAAAAATGTTTCGTTCACTGAAATTCGCGTTGATTTACAACCGGAATTACGTGAAGAAATGATGACAAAAAGCGGTAGACATACCGTGCCACAAATTTTCATTAATGGCCAACACATTGGGGGCTGCGATGATTTATATGCCCTGGATGCGCAGGGAAAGTTAGATCACTTACTAAGAGGAACAGAATAACATGAGCGAACAACAACAAAATAATGACACTCAATTCATGATTCAACGAGTCTACGTTAAAGAGTTATCTTTTGAAACACCCAATACGCCTGCTGTATTTCAACAACAATGGGAGCCTGAGTTAAATATTGAACTGAATACGAGCAATACCAAGTTGGAAGAAAATGTTTTTGAAGTGGTACTCACAGTGACTGCAACGGTAAGCACTCAAAAGGCAACTGCATTTCTGGTTGAAGTAAAACAAGCTGGAATTTTCACCATTCAAGGTGCTCCAACCAATCAGCTCGACCACTTATTAAATAGTTTTTGCCCCAGTATTTTATTCCCCTACGCACGTGAAGCAATTACATCACAAGTGATTCGTGGCAGCTTCCCACAACTCGTGTTAGCGCCAATTAATTTTGATGCTTTATACATGCAACAAATGGCAGAAAAACAAAAAGCTGGCCAGGCTCAATAAGAGTCAACTCATTAAAATAGAATATAATTATGTAGCCTGGGTGAAGCGTAGCGAAACCCGGGTTTTTGAAGTTAGCACAATAAACTCAAGTTTCGCTACGCTTCACCCAGGCTACGACACAAAAGAAAGTTAAAATGGATCAAAAAACTATTGCTATATTAGGCGCCGGATCTTGGGGCACAGCAGTTGCAATTCACCTGGCTAAAGTTGGACATCGGGTATTACTGTGGGCACATAATCCACAGCATATAGCGCTTATGGCCTCAGAAAAAGCTAATTCGCGCTATTTACCTTCCATCCATTTTCCCGACACCTTAATTCCTACGAGTGATATTGATCAGTTCGTGGATGATGCCGATTACGTTTTTATTGCTGTTCCTTCACACGCATTTGCAGAACTGTTGACGAAAATAAAGAAACCACCTCGAGGTTTAACATGGCTTACCAAAGGAATTGATCCTCAAAGTCATCAATTGTTAAGTGATTTAATCAGCCAGACTTTTGGCTCTTCTTTTCCTCAAGCCATTCTTTCTGGTCCTTCATTTGCCAAAGAAATCGCTTCGTTTTTACCTACTGCAGTGACTTTAGCGTCCAATAATACTGAGTACCAAAAGAACGTTCGCGAACTGCTCCATCATGGTAATCTTCGTATTTATTTAACCGATGATTTGATTGGCGTTCAGATTTGTGGTGCGATTAAAAATGTTTTAGCAATAGGTTGTGGAATCAGCGACGGTTTAGGTTATGGAGCCAACGCAAAAGCAGCACTAATAACCCGTGGTTTAGCAGAAATGGAGCGTTTGGGACTTGCGTTGGGTGCCAGCGCAGATACCTTTCTTGGTTTAGCTGGAGTGGGCGATTTGGTATTAACCTGTACCGATGACCAATCACGTAATCGCCGTTTTGGCTTGCTTTTAGGTCAAGATCTGAGTATAATTGAAGCTGAGAAACAAATTGGTCAAGTTGTAGAAGGAAAGTATAACGCATCACAAGTCTGTTTCGTAGCAAGACAACACCAAGTTGAAATGCCAATCTGCGAACAAATTAATGCGCTATTACAAGGAAAAATGAGTGCGAAACAGGTTGTCCAAAACCTAATGAGTCGCCCTCCCAAGGAAGAATAACACTTCTACACTTAATGAGATAATGGCTCAAAATCCTATTCTTATTGTCATCTTATGAGAAAATGTAGCCTGGGTGTAGCATAGCGTAACCCTGGTTTCTGAGTGATGTCAATAAACCTGGTTCAGCTATGCTGCACCAAGGCTACAATACGCTCATAAGGTAATGTTACTAAAATCAGGCGGAACAACGGGTTTGAGCACTTAATACTATTTAAGGGATTTATATCATGAAAAATTCCATCATCCCAAGTTATATACACTGGCTAGAGCGGTATTATTCCAAAAGTAAAGACAGTTCAGCAAAACAATTATGTGACGAAATTGCTGAAATCACCGACATCGACGAACTCATCAGACTTTTTTCAACTCACCTTACGCCACATGCCACGGAATATGGAGCAATTACTTTTCACTCACAAGTATTAACCTGGAGCAGTGGACTGGAGAAACTCAAAGCCGATCGCCAGAGCGCTATTGCTCAAATAACGCAAGTTCCCATCACTCAAGAAAATAAAGCACTACGAACGTTACTTAAAGAAATCCTCGACGAACATGAGTTACTTTTACACAGTCAAATGCCAAGCGTGTTACAGATCATATGTAATAGTACATTCTCTGAGCTTATTGATTACATCGTTCATTTACCAGAAGCACCCATCGTATCAAAACCACGTGCTGGTTCGTTCGCTTCCCAAACACCAAAAAGTCATCAACACGGGATGTGTCTTTCTATGCTGAATAATCTGGCTGCGGCAATCAACGAAAAGCACCCTCTGTGGGATGCTGCAAATGGCCTTTTGCAAAACGCGTTGAGAATTTATCAAGATTTGGAACTGGTAGTAGTAAGTATAAGCGATGATAAAGCAAACAACACGCCCAGTAAAAATAATACATGTGTTTTGCTGTAATGCACCCCATAGCCGTGAGGCTAAGAACTAAATGCAATCAAAAGTAGATGGGGTCTTGAGGTGCCGACACTTATTTTTAGTAGTATATTATATGTGCATTAGCCGTCGTTGCGAGCCGTTGGCTAAGCAATCAAGCGTCCTTGGGATTAGCTTTTTTCAGGTCA
>JBOFJV010000147.1:0-6829 GCA_051657005.1 Legionella sp.
GGCGAAGCAATCCAGTGCCCTTTGGGGCTTCAAATGCACTTATTTGCTTTTTTAAGGTCACTGGGTTGCTTCGCCTACGGCTCGCAACGACGGTATAATGCACCTATAAAATACTACTAAAACCTCAGTTGGTTCTTGACCCTATAATCCTGCGCAGCGGCACATTTGACGGCTATGCGCTGCACCTAGCCTACAATTATGGCTACTTTAATTGATTAATTTACAATTTCATCAATTTTTGCAGTAATTCGTGCCATTAGATACGGATCATTTTTGGCAAGATTACGCGCGACTTTAAGTTGATCTACGGCAGCTCTTTTTTGTCCTTCAAGAAGCAAACATTGGGCCTGAGTAAAATAAGCATACCCTTTCTGATGGGAGTGAGCTTGGGCGCGAGCAAGTTCCCGACAAAGAGGGAGGTCTTGCTTGTATTTTCTACTTCCTTTCAACAGCAGACTGGTTGCTTTTTCATCTTGATTGGCAGCAAGTAACCCTTGGGCATAGGCCATCAGGGCGGCGTAGCTATCTGGATAATTTTTTTGCATTTCTTCTAATCTTGAGAGCGCTGATTGATGTTGTCCTAATCCAGTTTCTGCTTGAGCCATAGCGATTTGAAAATAGAGATTATTATTTTGTCCAAGCATCGGTGTAAGTGTTTCAGCTGCTTTTTTATAGTTGCTGGCATTGATTAAGGCAAGTGCATAACCATATTGACAGGCATGAGCTGGTGCTTTCTTACTGCATTGATGTACATAATAATCCAGTAATACCTTATGGTCACGGATGACCGAGGTGCGAATGATTTCTTTAACTAAAGGATAATCAGGTGAATCAGCATAAGTTTTATGCGCAAACTGTGTGGTACGGCTTTCAGCCTCGGTGATTCGGTCTCCGTCAAGCGGATGAGTACGCAGAATGGCAGGGACATTTGCACTGTAATAATAGCGTGAATTTTCTTGCATCTTTTTGAAAAAAGCAGCCATGCTGTGTGGATTATATCCTGCTTTAATCAGCATATCGATGCCGATTCGGTCGGCCTCTTTCTCTTTCGAGCGCGTAAAATTAATGTTGTCTTGTGAGAATCCAGACAAGGCGCCCATCATTCCTGCCATTCCAACTGTCGGGTTGATAACCCCTAAAGCAGCTGAAGCAAGAATGGATGCGAGCATGGGAATACGCATTTGTTTTTGATGTTCGATCATTCTATAGAGATGATGCAAGCGCACGTGGGCGATCTCGTGAGCCATCACTCCGGCCAGTTCGCTTTCATTGCTGGTAATTAAAATCAGTTGCGAGTTAATTCCTATATGCCCGCCAGGGCCTGCGAACGCATTGATTTCATTTGATTTTACTATAAAAAAATCAGGCGCTTTAATATGTCCTGCACGAGCAAGATTTTTTCCGATGCGATTAATGTATTGGCTTGCCAATGCATTGCGCTCCACGCTCTCTGACTGGTTAATTTGCTGGACGAATTCTTTCTCTAATTGCTCGAGTTCGCTTGTGGAGTATGGAGACAACCCTTCTGCAAAAGAGGATTGCGCAAGTATACTTGCAAACAGGAGGCAACTGATGTTTTTCTTAATTTTCAATTTAATCATTAGGCTACTCAAAAATTGAATAATTTGTTATCATTCACGCATCGTAACTCTTCATTCGCTCGTGTTATCCTGTGGCTTCGCTTCAGGACGACATTGATTAATGCGTTTGAGCAGTTACTATGCATCTTAGAAAGGTACTAAAACAATGCACAAAAAGTTTTTGCTTGCAGCACTTGAACAGGCCCGTTTCGGTCAAGGTCATTGCGCTCCTAATCCCTGCGTTGGCGCTGTTGCTGTGCAAAATGGTAACATTATAGCACAAGCATGTCATCGAGGTGCAGGGTCTCCGCATGCAGAACAATTATTGTTAACACAAATCCCTCCTAAAACGCCATGGGTTAGTTTATATATTTCTCTTGAGCCGTGTAATCATTGGGGAAGAACGCCGCCTTGTGTGGACGCCATCATTAATCATGGTATCGAAGAAGTTATTTTTGCTTACCTGGATCCGAATCCTGTGGTCGCAAAAAATAATTCATCCGAAAAATTACGTGCCCATGGAATCAAGGTAACGCATTATCCTGTGGATGAAATTAACAAATTTTATAAAAGTTATACTTATTGGACTTTGACCAAAAGACCTCGCGTGACGGTTAAAATCGCTCAGACATTAAATGGTAAAATTGGTCGAGCGGTTGGTGAACGGGTGATTCTATCCAATGCATTATGTGGTGAGTTGACGCACCAAATGCGTGCTGCCTCTGATGTGATTCTTACTACAGCAAGAACAGTACAACTGGATAACCCCAAAATGAATGTGCGTTTAGGTCAAAAACAACAGACAAAACCTGTTGCAATTATTGATAGGCAGTTGAGTCTTAATCAAGATACTTTAATTTTTTCTACCGCTGCACATTGCCATGTTTATCATTGTACTGAGCAAAAAGGAACTTACCCAAACAGTACTTTTCATTCTATGCCTATGAAACATGGCGGCATGGATTTAGATGAGGTTATCAGACATTTGGGTGAGTTGGGATATCATGATGTCTGGGTGGAAGCTGGTGGTGCGCTTTTTAGTGCTCTGCATCACGAAAAATTAGTTCATCAAACGTATTTATACATCGTTCCAACCAGTTTGGAGCACACTGCAGTTTCAGCATACCAGCAAAGTGGGATATTTGACCGAGCGCATACTGTTTCCTGGCATGCTATGGGTGACAATATGGTAGCATGCGTGGATTGGCTGGAGGATTAAATGCACACTGTATCAAATGAGGTCGCGTTATGAATCATTCATTAGCTACAATAGAACAGGCATTGGAAACACTTAAAGCCGGTAAGATGATTATTTTAATTGATGATGAAGATAGGGAAAATGAAGGAGATCTGGTGGTGGCTGCAGAGCATGCAACCCCAGAAGCCATTAATTTTATGTCACGTCATGGTTGTGGATTGATTTGTTTGTCTATGGCTGATGAATTGATTGATAAATTGCAATTGCCAATGATGGCCCAGAACAATAAATCACCTTATGGTACGGCATTTACGGTATCCATTGAAGCAGCACAAGGAGTATCCACTGGAATTTCAGCTCAAGACAGGGCTCAGACCATTCGAGTTGCAATTAATCCTGATAGTGGTCCTGCAGATGTGATTTCACCAGGACATGTTTTTCCTTTACGCGCTAAGAGAAAAGGCGTTTTAGAGCGTGCAGGACAAACCGAAGGCAGCGTCGATTTAGCTCGACAGGCAGGATTATCTGCCTCTGCGGTAATTTGCGAAATTATTAATGAAGATGGCACCATGAGCAGGCGCGATGAATTGGTCGCATTTTCTAAAAAGCACGATATTCCGTTAGTTACCATTAAGGATTTAATCGAATATCGAATCCAGCATGAAATTTTGGTACATGCTGCTGCATCAACACGTATTCCTTTGCAAAACAAAGGCGATTTTAATATGACAGTCTTTGCCAATGAATTGGATGATGCAGAACATTTTGCTTTGGTTAAACCACCACAATTCACCAATCAAGTACCGTTAGTGCGCATTCATTCCGAATGCATTACGGGAGATATTTTAGGATCATGCAAATGTGATTGTGGTAAACAATTAGAACAATCTCTATCATTGATTGCGGCAGAAGGTGGTATATTAATCTATTTGCGTCAGGAAGGACGCGGAATTGGCTTGGCGAACAAACTAAAAGCTTATGCCTTGCAAGAGCAAGGCTGGGATACCGTTGATGCAAATCATCAGCTTGGTCTGCCTGTTGACAGTAGGAATTATGCGATAGCGTATCAAATGCTTAAGTATTTTGGCATTGATGCAATAAGATTATTAACCAATAATCCATCAAAAATTGCTGCTGTAGATCGTTATGGAATAAAGGTTACAGAGAGAGTGCCTTTAGAGATAGAACCTACTAAGGAAAGTCATAGATATTTAAAAACTAAAAAAGAGAAAATGGGGCATTTGCTCGCAATAAATTAAGTGTGAGTGTTTTTTGTGCCTGATGATGGGCATAAAAATGACAACCCCATGTTTTTTTCAATTGAATAAGTACTAAATTAGCAGGATACAGGGTCAAATATGACAAATTTTATTTTTATTACAGGTGGGGTAGTCTCTTCCTTAGGAAAAGGTATTGCGGCTGCATCTCTTGCTGCTGTTCTTGAAGCGCGTGGCCTTAGTGTCACATTAATTAAGCTCGATCCTTATATCAATGTTGATCCTGGAACCATGAGTCCATTTCAGCATGGCGAAGTTTTTGTGACGAATGATGGTGCGGAAACGGATTTGGACTTAGGGCATTATGAGCGTTTTGTGAATACAACAATGACGAAACGTAATAATTTCACTTCGGGAAAAATATACGAAACGGTTATTAAAAAAGAAAGAAAGGGTGACTATTTAGGGGGAACAGTGCAAGTAATCCCTCATATTACTAACGAAATCAAACGTTGCATTAAATTAGGTGCTGATGGTTTTGATATTGCCATGGTTGAAATTGGCGGCACGGTTGGTGATATTGAATCATTGCCTTTCCTTGAAGCGATTCGTCAAATGCGTATTGAGCTCGGTGCGCAAAGAACGCTCTTTATTCACCTCACTTTGGTGCCTTATATTGCCACTTCAGGCGAAACGAAAACCAAACCAACACAGCATTCTGTTAAAGAATTACGCTCAATCGGTATTCAGCCTGATATTTTGATTTGCCGTTCTGAAAAAGCATTGCCTATGGCTGATCGCGCAAAAATCGCATTATTTACCAACGTTGAAAGAGAAGGCGTTATTCCTCTTGAAGATGCGCCAAGCATCTACCAAATTCCAAGAATATTGCACGAGCATGGACTCGATGACATTGTTGTAAAAAAATTAGGACTGAATGTCAAACCTGCGGATTTAAGCGAATGGGATCGGGTTGTTGCAATGCAAGCAGTTCAAAACACGACGGTTAAAGTGGCAATGGTCGGGAAATACATTGAATTAAATGATGCCTATAAATCCATTAATGAAGCATTACTGCATGCAGGAATTCATACCCAAACTAAAGTGGATATTGTTTATTTAGATGCTGAATTAATTGAAAAACACGGCGCGTCGCTTTTGGAAGGAGTGGATGCCATTCTTGTTCCTGGCGGCTTTGGTGAGCGTGGTGTTGAGGGCAAGATTAAAGCAATTCAATATGCTCGTGAGCATCAAGTTCCATTCTTGGGAATTTGTTTGGGGATGCAAACAGCCGTGATTGAGTTTGCTCGCCATGTTGCTGGATGGAAAGATGCAAACTCTACCGAATTCAATAAAGATACCTCGCATCCTGTTCTTGGATTAATTAGTGAATGGATGGATGCAGATGGTTCAATGCAACTTCGTGACGAACATGCTGATTTAGGTGGAACAATGCGTTTAGGTGCCCAATTGTGTCAATTGGCAGAAGAAGGTACTTTAGCGCGCAAAGTCTACGGAAAGCCGCAAATCGTGGAGCGTCATCGACATCGTTATGAAGTAAATAATAAATTTGTTGAAGGCTTGGTGGAGCACGGTTTAATCATTTCTGGACGCTCAGCAGACAACACGTTAGTGGAAATGGTGGAATTAGCTAATCATCCATGGTTTTTAGCATGTCAATTTCATCCAGAATTTACATCAACTCCAAGAGCAAGCCATCCTTTATTTAAACAGTTTGTGCTCGCTGCTCGTGAGAAACATGAAGGAAAAGACAAAGAATGAAATTATGTGGATTTGAGGTAGGTCTAAAACACCCTTTATTTTTAATCGCCGGCCCTTGTGTTATCGAAAGTGAAGCGTTAGCTTTGGAAACAGCGGGCTATTTAAAAGAACTATGCAATCAGTTGCAAATTCCTTTTATCTATAAATCTTCGTTCGATAAAGCAAATCGCTCCTCTATAAACAGTTATAGAGGGCCTGGTTTTGAGAAGGGATTATCTATTTTAGAAAAGGTAAAGGCACAAGTAGGTGTTCCTATTTTAACGGATGTCCATGAGGATACGCCCTTGCTGGAAGTATCCAGTGTTGTAGATGTGTTACAAACTCCCGCTTTTTTATGCAGGCAAACCAATTTTATTCAAAAAGTTGCTGCAATGAATAAGCCTGTTAACATTAAAAAAGGTCAGTTTTTAGCTCCTTGGGAGATGAATCATGTGATTGATAAAGCAAAAGCATGTGGAAATGAACAAATTATGGCGTGTGAGCGTGGTGTGAGTTTTGGTTATAATAATTTGGTTTCAGATATGCGTTCTTTAGCTATTATGCGCGAAACGGGATGCCCTGTTGTTTATGATGCAACTCATTCAGTACAATTGCCAGGTGGAAATAATGGTGTTTCGGGTGGCCAAAGAGAATTTGTTCCGGTCCTTGCTCGAGCTGCAGTAGCTGCTGGTATTTCGGGTTTGTTCATGGAAACGCACCCTGATCCGGATAAAGCCTTAAGTGATGGTCCAAACAGTTGGACTTTAGCCAAAATGAAACCTTTATTGGAGTCGTTGAAGGCTTTAGATGCAGTATATAAAAGCAGTGGTGAAATCGAGTAGTTTATTGTTTATCACAATGGCGGGTAGCTTAAGTGATCATTGTATCCTGGGTGCAGCGCATAGCCGTCAGGCTAAGAACCAAATGCAATCAAAAGTAGGTTGGGTCTTAAGGTATCGACACTTATTTTTAGTAGTATATTATAGGTGCATTATGCCGTCGTTGCGAGCCGTAGGCGAAGCAATCCAGCGTCCTTTTGGGCTTCATAGGCACTGATTAGCTTTTTTAAGGGC
>JBOFJV010000148.1:0-3680 GCA_051657005.1 Legionella sp.
GCGGTTTAGTAAATCAAATGGAATCACAGAAGGGTTTCATCGTAAAATGAAAATCATTCAGCGAAGAGCTTATGGTTTTAGAAAATTTGAAAATTACAGAGTGCGTGTTAAGGTGCTCTGTGGGTGATTAGAGCTGCCCACTTAAATGGGAAAGAGCCGGTTTTACGAACTCACACAAAAATTTCCTTTTTCCATCTACAGGCGTTTAACTCCAGTCGTATTAAAAAAATCCCTCAAACAGCAATTGGAAGAAAAAAACATCCAAGCCACTGAGATTAAGGCCATTGTGATTTCTCATTTCCACGCCGATCACATTGGTGGCTTAAAAGACTTCCCTAATGCGCAATTTTTTTGTCATCCTGATGCCATCAAGGACATCCAACATAAAACAGGAATAAAAGCGATCATGCAGGGCTTTTTACCGTGATTACTTCCTAAAGATTTTTATGAACGCGTGGTTTTATTAAAAAATGAAATGGAACTGCCACCGAATTTATCGCCCTTTACTCATGGTTTTGATCTCTTTAATGATCAACTAATCACTGCAATTCACTTACCAGGGCACGCTAAAGGCCAAATTAGCTTGTATTTTAAGACGCCCATAGAAACCTTTTTAGTCGCAGACAGTTGCTGGCATCAGGAAGCATTTAAGGAGTTGGCTTTCCCAAGCAATCTCACGTACTTAATGCATGACAACAAAGAGACGTATCAACAAACCATCCGTAATTTACATCATCTTTTTAAAAATAATAAAGACATTGACATCATCCCTGCTCATTGCCAACACATCCGTGCTCGTCTTTTAGAGACACACTCATGATCCTTAGACTTCTTTACTATTATTTTAAAACCATCTATCTAAAAAAACATTTGCGCTCCCGCGAACAATTATCTGCCTATCAAGAAAAACGATTTAAAAAGTTAATCAAAACAACGTGATGCAACTCGCCCTTTTATCAAGCCTATTTGGACAAACCTCTAAGTGAATGGCCAATTATCAATAAAAAAATCATTATGGAACATTTTGATGAAATAAATACAGCGAAAATAAAAAAAGAGCACGCATTGAATTTGGCGTTAAAAGCAGAAAAAACCCGCGACTTTTCTGCTTTAATCGATGACATTGCAGTCTGCCTTTCTTCAGGAACTTCAGGAAATCGATGTCTATTTCTGGCGAGTGGAAAGGAACGTGATGCCTGGGCAGGCATTTTACTTGCTAAAGCACTGCCTAAAGGACTCAAGAAAAAAGAGCGTATTGCCTTTTTCCTAAGAGCCAATAGCAAGCTGTATACGAATTTAAGTAAAAGTAAAAAAATCCAATTTCATTTTTTTGATTTACTGGAGCAATTCGAAACTCACATTGAGCGTTTAAATGAAATCCAACCGACCATTTTGTCCGCACCTGCTTCAGTATTATTGGCATTAGCCAGAGAAAATCACTGCTTATCGATTGCTCCCGAGAAAATATTTGCCGTGGCTGAAGTACTGGAGGCGCGAGATGCAACCCTTATCAGCAAAGCATTTAAGTGCCAGGTATCCCAAGTATATCAATGCACGGAAGGTTTTTTAGCCATTAGTGATAAACACAGCAACCAATTAGTGATGAATGAAGAGTTTCTAATCATTGAAAAAGAATGGCTCGATGAAAAACGCTTTGTTCCCATTATCACCGATCTGTTACGCACCACCCAACCGATTATCCGTTATCGTTTGGATGATGTGCTCGTTACAGAACCATCAGAACATGCTTTTACCCAATTGACTGGCATTGAAGGTCGAGAGGGTGATATTTGCTATGCAACCAAAAACCAACAGATCGTACCCATTTTTGCTGATTCCATTCGCCAAAAAATGGCGTCATTTCCCTTCTATTTTGACGACTATACCATCGAGCAACAGGATTTAAATCAATTTACGATTCAAATTACCCCTGATTTACCTGAAAAAGAAGCACTGATAGAGCATTTAAATGAGTTATTTCAAGTGCAACATTATGACCAACCCACATGGCAGTGGCTTCCTTTTATTGAAAAAAATTGGGCGTGAAAAATCGCCGCATTCGTACCAATCCCGCAATTGGCCAAAGCCATATCATGCAATATTAGGATACACACGCGGCTGGAAAATAATTTTGCAAAAAGCATGGTCTTTTTTTATACTTTGAGAAACAAAACAATCCTTAATGTTAATTATCATGCCTAAAAATCGCACTCAATTAAACGTCGATATGAATGAGCTTGCATTCACCAATAATCCGAATACCGTTTTAATTACTCTAGGTGTTTGTACGTGCATTGCCTTTGTTATCCACGGCAAATACTGGGATGATGAACATGAAAAACCGGTGGATTTTTGTGGCTTATACCATTGGTCAGATTTCGATGTTTCCAGAAAAAATCAGGCTTTACAAACACAAAGAGCGTTTCAATATTTTTTAGCAAGTATTCGCGACACGTTTCATTTGTCGCACAACTTACCAATAGAAATTGCCAAATTGCAATTTATTGGCGGAGAAAAAGAACAGTTCGACGAAAATGAAGAACTCATTCTCCAAGGCACTGAAGCAGAAGTCCTGTCATTGATAAAAACAGTTCGGGAATTTGATTTTCAAAAATATCATTTTTTACTTCATCACGATGCAATAGGACATCATCATTTTTTAACTCAAGGCGATGAATCACTCATCATTAGAGCAACACCATACTCTTACAATGTTCACCTGGATCCCGGTACTGATGAAGACAACACATCCCAGAGTAATCTCCAAAGCCCTTCCCTCTAGCATTTACACTAACATCAACTTAAGGAAAAGATCTTTGACCTAAAATGCAGGTTGAGCTAAAAAGACCAGCAATGAGGTGGTGATACCCATCCGCTGCTGGCTTTTCAGCCCAATCTACATGTTTGTATCCCATCAAGCTGACGCCATTACATGAACACTTAATGGCTTCAACTTAAGCGATCCTTGTAGCCTGGGTGCAGCGCAGAGAAACCCGGGGTTATTGATTTGACTCAGCAACCCGGGTTCCGCTGCGCTGCACCCAGGCTACGATATAGTGTCATTTTACACCAACGCTACCGATACAGCATCATTTCTCTTAGATTGATACTCTTGAGAATTATTGTGCTGCGTGTTGAATGTCTTTGCCTACATGAGACACATCTTTACCAAAACCATTCACAGTACCGCACGCACTCAACATTCCAAGAGTTGTAAGAACACAGCTGATTATTATTACTTTTTTTAATATACTCATAATCATCCTCTCTTTTTATTATTTTAAATTAACATACCACTTAAATTATTTTAGTTCATATTTTTACAAGATAAAAAAGAACAAAAAATTTTTTCCTGATTTTACTTCAGCAAGACGTTAAAAGGAACTAAATAGTTGATTACATCAAATGGAATAGAGTAACAGAAAAAGTCCAGGGAAGACCATAAGCGTTAATGCAGCTGAAATGTATACAAAGCTTTATGTAATTGATACATTATTCCACTTCGTTGCGGTTAAATAAAAGGGATTTTGCTTTGCGATAACACTTAGCTGGTAGAGTTAACCAGTCACCTGGCCAACCCCCCATTTAGAACCCATCGTGCCCTACTAAGGCAATGGGCTCAAGACAATTTCATTACATACTCATACCTTATCAATCAGAACAATCGGTGTATTATTTTT
>JBOFJV010000149.1:0-9357 GCA_051657005.1 Legionella sp.
TTTTTATTCAACCAGGAAACCCACAACAAAATGCTTATATTGAACGGTATAACCGTACGGTTAGGTATGATTGGTTAAGCCAATATTTATTTCAAAGTATTGCTGAGGTACAACTACATGCGACACAATGGTTATGGACGTACCACAATGAACGTCCAAATACTGCTATTGGAGGAATTCCTCCACGGCAGAAATTGGCACTAGTTGCCTAATCCTCTACTTTTAGCTTCGGTTAAAAATGGTGGGATTACCTAAATAAGTGACAAACTGATGTATATATTCATTCAGCGCATTCACTCCAGAGGAAATTATCGGTAAGTCAAAAATTGGTAGCGTAGGAATAATAATACGATAATCGCTACTAAACGCATCAATGATCATTTCCCAGTTACTTAACGAACCCAGTAATCCATGCAAAAGCAACTAATGCCTCGCCTTTTCCTTCATCAATATAACGATAACCGTTTTTTTCGTTAAGCTTATAATGCATCTGTAACAACCTGAGTTTTGATCCACATTTTTACTCATTAAGCGAATAAAATTCTGGTCTTTTTTGAATTATAGCTCAATTTTTTATATGAATTTGATGATGGGCTTTGGCACAGCATCCCTTTGAGTGCAGCGTATCCGTGATGGATTATAATGGAATCCAAAGCTTAAAATTTAATCACAGCATCAATAATTGTCATTAAAAAATCAAATAGAGCAATATGCGATCAAGTAATTGCTATTCATGCTAAAATTACAACAACAATAGTTTTGGAGTGATTTCCATTTCAAAAGATAATATCAATCCTTTTATTGAAACGAGGTATGCTGCTGTTGTTGATAGCAAAGTTCGCTCTTATCATGGGTTAATGGTACATGTCTTTGGAACGTTAGCTGCTGCTTTATTTATTTTGCGTGAACGAGAAAACTTTTGTGTTTAATTTTTAAGCCTTGGATTCGCATTATAGTTTAGAAAACCCTGGTTCCGCTACGCGTCACCCAGGCTACGTGTACTTTTAAATTAAGAAGTGGTTTGCAACTACTCAACTTTTCGCCAAGTCGTGCCATTTGCGCCGTCTTCCAATTCGATTCCCTGACTTAATAATTCAGCGCGTATTTGGTCGGCTCGTGACCAATTACGCTCAGAGCGCGCTTGAAGTCGTTCCGCAATCAACTGCTCTATTACCGCCTTGTCATCATCAGCAAAACCTGACTGCAAAAAGGCTATTGGATCCGTTTGCAATAACCCCATAAGAGTTGCCAAGTACTTTAATGTTGCAACCAAAATAGGAGAATTGTTTTTATTCGCCTCATGGCTTAACTGAAATAAAACAGATAATGCAACTGGTGTATTAAAATCATCATTCATTGCCTGATTGAATTCATTCATCCAATGATTATCCAATTCACTATTTGTGATTACATGGCTGTCCTTGATTGTTTTATACAAACGAGTGAGTGCCTTTTTAGCATTGGTTAAATTTTCTTCTGAATAATTTAAAGGGCTTCGATAATGACTGCTTAAAAGAAAATAACGAATGACTTCAGGGTGGTGTTTTTCCAAAACATCAGCGATGGTAAAAAAATTACCTAATGATTTTGACATTTTTTCGTTATTAACTTGTAACATTCCCACATGCAGCCAATAGTTAGCAAAAGGTTTTTCAGTAGCGGCTTCACTTTGTGCAATTTCATTTTCATGATGTGGAAATTGTAAATCCAATCCTCCGCCATGAATATCGAATTGCTCACCTAGCTCACTCATTGCCATTGCTGAACATTCAATATGCCAGCCAGGTCGACCTTCACCCCATGGTGAAGACCAACTTGGTTCTCCTTGTTTTGCCTTTTTCCATAATACAAAATCCAAAGGTGAGCGTTTCTCTTTCACTACATCAACACGCGCTCCAGATACCAATCCCGCTAAATCTTTATGAGATAATTTTCCGTAGTCTGCAAATGAGTCGACTTGATAACATACGTCACAGTTTTCACTCACATAAGCATTTCCCTTGGTAATTAAGCGCTCAATCAATCGAATAATGCTGTCAATATGTTCCGTAGCACGCGGTTCGACATCTGGCGATAAAATATTAAGTGCCTTTGTATCCTCGTTCATTGCGGCAATATATTGAGACGTCAACTCATCAATGGGTATCGCTCTTTCATGTGCTCGAGCAATAATTTTATCGTCAATATCAGTAATATTGCGCACATAAGTTACATCATAACCTTGGGAACGCAAATAACGCACAATCACATCAAAAGAGACCAGTGAACGTGCATGGCCTATGTGGCAACGATCATATACCGTAATACCACAGACATAGATGCCAATTTTTCCTGGAGTAATAGAAACAAAAGGTTCTTTTGTTCTGGTTAAAGAATTATATAAATGCAACATATTTGCCCCTTAGCTTACTTTTCCCCAAGTATCTTTCAACTCAACAACGCGATGAAACACACTGACACGATTTTCTTTTAACTCATTCACACCATAGTATCCCAAGCGTTCAAACTGGAATACTTCTCCAAGTGGTTGCTCTGCAAGCGCTGGCTCGCAATAAGCCTGCTTTACCTGCAATGAATCCCGATTTAAAAATTGGAAGAAATCCTCTTCACGAGCTGGATTGGGATCATTAAATAGACGGTCGTATTCCAATATGGTCACTGGATACGCATGCTCAGAAGAAACCCAATGAATCACTCCTTTCACTTTTCTGTCTTCAGGATTTTTTCCTAAAGTATTTTCATCATAGGTGCAACGCAATTCAATCACGTTACCGTGTTCATCATGCACCACACTCTGGCACTTAATGACATAAGAATGCCGTAAACGCACTTCAGCTCCAGGTGACAAACGGAAATATTGTTTAGGAGGTTCTTCCATAAAATCAGAACGCTCAATAAAAATTTCGCGCGCAAAAGGCAAATCCCGTGTACCTGATTCAGGATCTTGCGGATTGAAGGCAGGCTTGAGTAGTTCAACTTTACCTTCAGGATAGTTTTCTATAACTACTTTTATGGGATCCATAACGCATAGAGCTCGTTTAGCAGTTCGATTCAATTCCGCACGAACACATTCTTCTAAAACAGACATGTCAATTACAGAATCACTGCGTGACAGGCCAATAACTTCACAAAATTGGCGAATTGCAGCAGATGGATACCCTCGCTTACGCATACCGCGTAAAGTAGGCATTCGTGGATCATCCCATCCAGAAACTACTTCTTGCTCAACCAATGCACGTAACCTACGTTTTGAGGTCACCGTATGGGACAAATTCAACCGTGCAAATTCCGTTTGTATTGGCTTTGCAGGCAACGGTAAATTGTCAACACACCAGTCATAAAGTGGACGATGATCCTGAAACTCTAAAGTACATAATGAATGAGTAATTTTTTCTAATGCATCAGAAATTGGGTGCGCGTAATCGTACATTGGATAGATACACCATTCATCCCCCGTACGTTGATGATGAGCATGACGAATGCGATAAATCACCGGATCACGCATGTTGACATTCCCTGATTGCATGTCAATTTTTGCACGTAAAACATGAGCTCCATCAGGAAATTCGCCGGCCTTCATACGAGTAAATAAATCCAGACTTTCTTCAATAGGTCTATTTCTATAAGAACTTTCTCGTCCAGGCACCTGTAAGGTACCCCGATATTCGCGAATTTCTTCCATGCTGAGACTGTCTACATAAGCAAGGTCTTTTTGAATTAACTGTACAGCAAAATCATAAAGCTCATGATAATAATCTGATGAATGGGTCATAGCATGCCATTCAAAGCCCAGCCAACGAACATCATCGATGATGGCATTGACGTATTCTTCCTCTTCTTTAATAGGATTCGTATCATCAAAACGTAAAAAGCAGATACCACCAAACTCTTCTGCCAAACCAAAATTCAAACAGATGGACTTTGCATGCCCTACATGCAAATAGCCATTTGGCTCTGGTGGAAAACGGGTCGCAATTGATTTATGTTTACCAGTTGCAAGATCATCAGTGATCATTTGTCTTATAAAATGAGTTCGTTTTTCTGTTAGTTCAGTCATCGTTTTTTCCGTCATTGTCAATAGCATGTCGCATGGAATAAATTAAATCTGCTCCTGCCTGCAGTATGTCATTGTTCGTATTATAAGCATCCAGAATCTGTGTAATTAGCGCAGCTCCTACAATCACCCCATCGGCAAAATGCGCAATTTGCGCCGCCATTTCGGGTGTTTTTATCCCAAAGCCAACCATGAGAGTAAGAGTTGTTTGTGCTTTGCGATGTTGATATTGTGCTTTTAAAGAAGACATATCCAATGCATCTGAGCCGGTAACACCTTTTAAGGATACATAGTATAAATATCCCTGTGCGAATTGGTTAATTAAAACCATGCGCTCCTCTGAAGTCGTTGGTGAACACAAAAAAATACTGTATAACCCATATTTTTTCCAAATCCTGGATACGTCTGCGCTTTCTTCAGGAGGTAAATCAACTAAAATGGTGCCATCAACTCCTGCTTCTACGGCTTGCTGTGCAAAACGCTCATAACCTAAATGCTCTATAGGATTTAAATACCCCATCAGCACTACCGGTGTTTCTTCATCGTGCAATCGAAACTCTTGAACCATCTTCAACACAGTATGACAATGCACATCTCGAGCAAGAGCACGCTCCATAGCTCGCTGAATCACGGGTCCTTCAGCCATTGGATCAGAAAAAGGAATACCTAATTCAATAATATCTGCTCCAGCCCGAACCAACTCATGCATCATGTTTACGGTTATTTCCGGGTAAGGATCTCCAGCGGTAAGATAAGGGCTAAGCATTTTTTTACCACTGGCTTTTAAATGCATTAATTTTTTATCAATTCGATTCATACGCTAATCCCATCAATTTGTGCCACAGTATGCATGTCTTTATCACCACGGCCTGATAAATTTACGATGATATTTTGATCCACTGACATTGTTTTAGCGAGCTTCATTGCGTACGCGATTGCGTGACTGGACTCAAGGGCGGGAATGATTCCTTCAACGCGCGTTAAAGTACGAAACGCATGCAGGGCTTCGTCATCATTAATCGCTGCATAAATGACACGCCCAGTGTCTTTCAAGTAAGCATGCTCAGGCCCAACGCCAGGATAATCAAGACCAGCTGAAACCGAATGAGTGTCTTTAATTTGACCGTGTTCATCACAGAGTAAATAGGTTCGATTACCATGCAAAACACCTGGCTTACCAGCAATAAGCGAAGCAGAATGCTCACCTGTTTCTAAACCCTTTCCACCAGCCTCAACACCAAAAATAGCAACGGAAGGATCATTTAGGAATGGATAAAATAAACCGATTGCATTAGACCCCCCACCGACGCAGGCAACTAGTGCATCAGGAAGCCCACCTTTTTTTTCCAAAAATTGTGCTCTCGCCTCAACACCGATAATAGCCTGAAAATCTCGAACCATTTGTGGATAAGGATGTGGACCTGCGACTGTTCCAATAATATAAAAAGTATCATCAATATGACTAACCCAGTCACGCATGGCTTCGTTTAAAGCATCTTTCAATGTTTGCGAACCAGCTGTTACGGGAACAACTTCCGCTCCTAACAATTTCATACGATATACATTGGATGATTGACGTTTTATGTCTTCAGCCCCCATATAGACCACACACTCCAAACCCAGCTTTGCAGCCACCGTTGCTGAAGCAACTCCATGCTGACCCGCTCCGGTTTCTGCAATAACGCGCGTTTTACCCATACGCTTTGCCAACAAGGCTTGCCCAACCGTATTATTAATTTTATGAGCACCCGTATGATTTAAGTCTTCTCGCTTCAAATAGATTTGGGCGCCGCCAATATTCTGACTCAGGCGCTGAGCATGATAAAGTGGATTAGGCCGTCCGACATAATCTTTTAATTCGTAATTCAGTTCTGCTAAGAAATCTGGATCTTGACGGTATTTTGTATAAGCTTCGTCTAATTGCTTTAAAGCATGCATCAACGTATCTGCTACAAAAATACCACCATAAGGACCAAAATGGCCATGTTCATCGGGAAGCTCTTTTTTATTCATGAATCTACCTTAACCAACTTCTTTTAGATAATAGATAAAATTTAGTTTGAGTCTGATCTCGCAAATACAAGCTCAATTCGTTCTCTGAATGTCTGGCTTATGCTGTTTCACCAAGACTACTTAATCATCTTAATTTCTGCATAAATCGACTCATTTTGCGATGGTCCTTAATTCCAGGCTCTATCTCAATACCACTGCACAGATCCACCGCGTAAGGATGGCACACCTTAATTGCTTCAAATACATTAGACTCATCCAAACCACCCGCTAATATGTAAGGCTTTGCCTCATTTTTGGGGATTATATTCCAATCAAAAGTACACCCGGTCCCACCTCTTACCGAAACAGAGGGTGTATCAAGTAACAATGCTCGTGCGAAAGCATAATCTCGTGCTGCCTGATGAATAGACTCTTTTGAATCAGCATGTACTGCTTTAATAAAAGGTATATTAAATTGTTGACAAAATTGAGCCTGTTCATCGCCATGGAACTGGAGTATCTGAATTGGCAGTTCCTCTATAACTTCCTGGACAAAGTCTCTGCCAGGATTTACCAAAACAGCAACTGAATCGACAAAAGCCGGCAGATCTTTTAACAAAATTTTTGCCTGATTTATAGAGATACATCTTGGGCTCTTTGAATAAAAGATCAACCCAATTGCATCCACACCCAAATGAACCGCATGTGCAATATCTTCACTACGCGTCATCCCGCACATTTTCACACGCACACGCAATGGATCCAATTATTTCTCCAAAAGAAATGCGGGGCCAGGGCTATTCTGTAATATAGAAAAATCCTGAGGATACACCACTTGCACCAAGTACAACCCATAAGCAGGTGCTGTTTCAGCGCCTAATATTCTGTCTTTAGCCTGTAAAACATCCCCCACCCAAGTGATTGGATGTTTTCCAGATCCAACGGCAATTAAAACACCAGCAATATTGCGTACCATATGGTGCAAAAATGCATTTGCAGTAATGTCAATGATTACCAAATCGCCAGCGCGACTTACTTCCAATTGATGTACATTACGCATGGGAGTATTCGATTGACATTCAACGGAGCGGAATGAAGTAAAATCATTTTCTCCTAACAAAACCTGGGCTGCTTGATGCATTTGGCGATGATCTAATTGTCGGTATTGCCAAGTGACATTACTGCGCAATAATGCCGGTCTGATTGCTCCATTATATATAATATAACGATATCTTCTGGCTGTTGCAGAATATCGTGCATGAAATTCACTGGATAACTCTTTTCCCCATTTAACACAAACGTCTTTAGGTAAAAAAGAATTCGCTCCATGAATCCAAGCACGCACGCTACGCTCTTTATCACAGTCAAAATGAATTACTTGATTTGTAGAATGTACCCCTGTGTCAGTCCTGCCTGCACAAACAACACTAATTGGGCAATCGGCCACTTTCGATAGAGCATGTTCTACGGCTTGTTGCACAGTATGCAAGCCTGTTTGTGCTTGCCAGCCATGATACTGGCTTCCATCGTACTCAAGCACCAAGGCGATTCGCATTGATTATTCCAGATAAAAGGGTCAATTTATAATACAGCATTTGTTTTGTCTATAGTTATAGAATTGATTTTTAAATTAATTACTACATGGTGATATTTATTATTTTACGAAAGCCATTAAATAAAAGAGATTATAGATAAAGGACCGTCTTTTAATAACACTTATTTTTAAACAGAACTTGCGGCTTCAAAGTGCCATTTATTGTCCTATAATTTAACATAATGTTAATTTAAAACCAGGACTTCGAAGTTGAAGTTAAATTAGATAAGACCAATACGGATAAACCAAAACTGCTTATTACTGTTTTGGCAAAAGAATGTAATGCCGAAGGTACACCTTATCTCACCGTGCCTGCGCTGACCGTATTACATGGTTTAAAACAGACAGAAGTATTCGATGTTTGCACTGTTATTGCGGATACTAACGGGGGGATTTGTGATTTAACAACAACATCCAATGATCAATTGGACATAATTGATCCTAATACGCAAAGAGCAATAGACTTATTAAGAAGTAAGTCTTCAACTTTATCGGGTGAACAATTTGATAAAGTGCTGATTATAGGAAATATGAGCGTCTTATCAGAACAAATTGCTACAAATCTTAGACAATTTTATGAGGCAACAGTAGATGAAGAAGGATTAATTCGAGTTCAAATATGTAATTTTAGTACCCGCCGAGTGATTATGGCTGATGGCCAGAAATGACAAAGATTTACCCAAGCAATTAAACCAGATTCGTGCACGCTGAGTGTGCCCGAAAGTTACAGCATTATTTCGGCTAATTATACCGGGGCAATCGATGTGACAACCAATTTGGATGACTTTAATAAACTCAAAGTTCCTGTAAAAAAAGCGTTACAAGCAAATAAAACACCCGAAGAGATCGCTTTGCTTGTACAAAGTGCTCTGGATAAGGCAGATCATGATACTAAAGCATCAAATGTACGTCTGGTTTTCTATAATGGGGTGAGTGTCTTTATTCCAACGGTACTTGAACTCAGAAACAAGTTAGATCTGTTTGATGATCCCGACTTAGACCTTGAAACATTATTGTCATTAGCAAACGAAGCTTGAACTCAATTTCCTGATGATGATGATTTTTTAATCGTGAAAACAGAAGTTATTGTAAAGTTATTTCAGGTAATTCCTGAATTCATAGAGACATTAGATGAAGCTTATCTGCTTTCTTTAGAGAAAAAACTCTATGTCATCATCAACCATCACCGTTAACTTATAGATGGATATGCACAAGAAGAGATTAATGATGCATTAGAAAAAATCACATTAGATAAAATAGCAAAAAAAATAAAGCGAGCAGCTATCCCAACCGATGCCCTAATCAAAGCAATGGAACCCATCGCACCCAAGATAAAACTTCTAGTAGTGACAAATTTTAACAATCACTATGATACCGAAAACGCTGATTCTTTAATAAAAATACTGGAGCACATACCTGAAGAAGATCGATTTGAAGCATTAAAAACGTTTAAAAGTGCGCCACGAAAGTGCACAACAGCTAGTAACTGAAAGTGCTACCGGGAAAGCGCGACCGAGCGCATTTCTTACTTAGCCTTGGGCTGTATGTGGTAACGCGTATGGTTAAGCATAGGCAAAGGAAGTTGTAAGCCGTAAGCCGCGAGGTTGAAGTGATTGAGCTCCGTTAAGTTTAGTATGAGAGGTGGCCCAGTGTCTTTTGATACCTGAAGGCAACAGTGAATGAGATAATAAATCGGTTCGAATCATTCGCCGCCTCC
>JBOFJV010000150.1:0-4674 GCA_051657005.1 Legionella sp.
CGCTCACTTTTACTATGGAAAATCCAGGTAAATTTAGGATAATATTGTACTTCGGCACTTTAATCTCCTTTTGTTCGCTAAATCAATGAATTAGTCTAGACTAATTTGATTAAAGTGCCCCCTTAATTGGTGTAGAGCCAAATTTAGCAGCCAAAAAAGATGAAGAAACATTCTATCTTGTTCTCTCTAAGGCATATGAAGTAAGACAACGCATCAATGCCTTATTAGACCAGAGAAATAAGACGCCACACGTATTCTTGGGAGAAGAATTTAATCCCGAACCGTTTCAACGTTTTAGTGCTTTAGCTGCACGACTCATAAAAAGCGATGAGCCCGCGATTTCTGAGCGATTAGCGCTGTGTTCCCCCGAGAAACACCGCTCTTCAATCATCCGTAATCTCAACATTGCTTTTCCTGGCGGCGTCCTTACAACAAGAACTCAAGCCGCTTTTACCTTACGTCATAATATAGATACGGCACTGTTGGGAGAAAAGCCAGAGCAATTTTTTACTGACCGTGATTACAGTAAAGACGTATGCAAAATGTTCATTCACATGATAAGTACCTGAATCAAAGACCATAAAGAAAAGATAGGTGCAAAACTCGTTACGCTTGAAGCATCTGAAAGGGCTCGAATTAAACACATTTTGGAATGACTGGAAGCAGAAGCATTAGCTGAGGCCAATCCGTTCAAGTTCATCGTTGAATCCATCACCGCGGCTGAGCTTTCTGAGCAAAAGCAAACGACACCTCAAGCCACTAATCGCAATGGCTTATTTAATCGAGCACCAACACCACCACCAACGCAATCATCGGTTAGCGCCCAACATCAAAGTGATGCTGATGATGAAAGCAGTACTTACTATGAAGAATCGGATGAAGAAGCACTCGCCGCTCGATTTAGTACTTCGTTTTAAACATAGACCTTACAACGTAAGGGCGCTTGATTTTGACCCTTAAACAGCAAGAGAGACAAGTTAATGACCCAAGAAAAACTTACTGTAGCATTAGTCCAAGAAAAATGGCATGAAAATCCTAAAGAACATCAAGACAAACTGGCTTTTGCAATCCAGGAAGCAGCGCAACAAGGGGCTGCGGTTGTGTGCCTGCAAGAACTGACATTAAGCCCTTATTTTTGTACTCGTTCCGATGTAGATCCCACTCCCTATATGGAAGACATTCATCATGGTCCTACAGCTCAATTTGTCAGTAAAATGGCCAGGGTAAATAATGTCTGCATTACCGCCTCCCTGTTTGAAAAAGCTGGTTATAATACGGCCGTTGCATACAACAATAAAGGCGACCTGACTGGCGTGACCAGAAAGCAACATATTCCTAGCGGCGTTAAATACCACGAAAACTACTATTTTAAACCCGGAGATTCCGATTATCCGGTCCATTCTATTGTTGGACATCGATGGGGATTACCTACCTGTTACGACCAATGGTTTCCTGAGTTATCGCGGATTTATGGTTTAAAGGAAACAGAAATTCTCGTTTATCCTACAGCGATTGGTGGTGAACCGACTGCTCCTGATGTGGACACACAGCCGATGTGGCAAAAAGTAATGGTTGCCCAAGGAATTATGAGCAATACATTTATCATCGCAGAAAATCGAATCGGCTGTGAAAATCGATTGGAGTTTTATGGCAGCAGCTTTATCAGTACACCGATGGGTGAAATCTTGGCACAAGCTCCGAGAGATAAACCTGTCGTATTAGTCGCTGAGTTAGATTTCAGGCAACGCGCATTATGGGGAAGATTATTTCCTTTTGCACAGCAGCGCGAACCGGCAACCTACCATGAATTAATAAAACCTCGTTAATCCCTTTTGGAATCTCATTATTATGAACATCAGTGCACCATCCGAAGAAAACTTATATAACATTGAAAACTGGGGCGAAGGATACTTCAGTATTAACGCCGCAGGAAATATCGAAATCAGTAAAGCCACAGGTAAAAAAGGGGTTGAATTACAATCCATTGTAAATGCCGTAAGTAGAGCCTGGCTGCATTTACCTTTGTTAATTCGTAGCCCTGATATTTTGCAAGACAGAGTACATCGCATTTGTAATGCATTTTCCAAGTCCATAAAGGAAAATAAATACAGTGGACACTATCAACTGGTTTATCCCATTAAAGTAAACCAGGAACAAAGCGTGGTTAGAGATCTTTTAAAATCGCCCAGCCACTCTATAGGCTTGGAAGCAGGCTCAAAACCGGAGCTCATGGCCGTTATTGGCATGCTCAGCAATCATCCCAACAGCACCATAGTCTGTAATGGTTATAAAGACTCTTATTACATACGTACGGCCTTAATTGCACAGCAAATGGGGCACAAGGTTTTTATCGTCATTGAAAAGATATCCGAATTGGATATTATTTTAAAGGAATCAGCGCTGCTGAACATCAAACCCTCACTTGGTGTTCGCATCCGTTTAATTAGCAAAAGTGCTGGAAAATGGGAGCATACTGGAGGCGTTAAATCCAAATTTGGTCTCAATGCAAAACAGGTTCTTGAGTTAGTCAATCAATTAAAAGCACATGATATGCTGGACTGTTTACAACTCATGCATTGTCACTTAGGATCGCAAATCGCCAATATTCATGACATTCGCCATTGCATGCAAGATGTTTCTCGTTACTACGTCTAGTTGCGCCAACTCAATGCGCCCATAAACACGATTGACGTCTGAGGTGGACTTAGCGTGGATTATGAAGGAACGCATTCAAATCAAGGCTGCTCCATGAACTACAGTTTGCATGAATACGCCACCCATATACTCTTGGCCATTCAATACTTATGCCAAGAATTTGATGTTCCTGAACCTAATATCATTTCGGAATCAGGTCGCGCCTTAACCGCCCATCATGCGGTTTTGATTGCCGATATTAGCGATATCGAAATCATTAATAAAACGCCCTCGCTTCCACAAATTACCGATGACGACTCTTACGTAATCCGAGATATTTATGATACCTATCAGTCAATCACCAAAAGTTCATCCATTGAGATATACAATTACGCATAACATTCATTAAATGAGGCCCACTCACTGTTTAAACATGGAGTCATTAGTTTCCAGGAAAAAGCGAAAGTTGAAGCATTCTATACCAATATCTGCATGGAGCTTAAAGAGCGACTCAAGGTAGAGATTCCAACTGAAGAAGCGTTACTGGCAAAAATTAATGAAGATATGGCAGTAAAAATCTTTTGCAATATTTCTTTTTTCCAATCCATTCCTGATGCGTGGGCTATAGGTCAAATTTTCCCTATAGCGCCAATTTCATATCTTACAGAAGCGCCAACCATGCACAGTGTATTGCAAGATTTAACCTGTGACTCTGATGGCACGATTAAATAATATCTTGGCAGTTCTTGTGTGAATTCCACCCTAAAGCTTCCTCTTTATGACAGTAATAATCCTTACTCTTTAGGCTTTTTCCTGGTTGGTGCGTATCAGGAAATATTGGGTAATTTGCATAATTTATTTGGCGACACCAATTCTTTGGACGTCAAGCTTTTTGACGACGTCCAGTTTGAACTGAATGATTTAGTCAGTGGTGATACCGTAACTAATGTATTAATCTTGCACACTTTGATACCAAAAAGTTGGTTCAATCTTATGAAAAGCAACTCATTGAAGCGGAGTTACCCAAAGAAAAAACGCTGCTTTATGTAAATGAATTAAGAAGCATTCTTTCTCAATTAACCTATTTAGACGAAAACATTCGGAGAATATAAAATGACACCGAAACAAAGTGGATTTTTTATGCCCGCAGATTGGCATCCGCATGAGCGATGCTGGATGGCATGGCCCTGTCACCTGGAAACATGGTCTAAAATAGGGCTGCATAAAGCACGCATCGCCTATGCACGCGTTGCTCAAGCAATCGCTCAATATGAACCCGTGACCATATTGGTTAATCCAGGAGATGAAGAGTCAGCCAAAAGCCTATGTGGCGATGGCATTACCCTGTTCACGCTGCCAATCAATGACTCATGGACGCGAGATACCGGCCCTACTTTTTTATTGAATGAAGCGACTCAATTAGCTGGAGTAGACTGGATCCACAATGCCTGGGGTGGCAATTATCAGGAGTGTGCACTGGATAATCAAATTGCCGATGCCGTCTTAAAGCAGACTCAAGCCTTGTCTTTTCGTGCCACACTCGTTATGGAAGGCGGCTCTTTTCATGTGGATGGAGAGGGGACGCTATTAACCAGCCGTGAATGTCTATTAAATGCAAATCGAAGTGCGCCACGAAAGTGCACGACCGCTAGTAGCTGAAAGTGCTACCGGGAAAGAGCGACCGAGCGCATTTCGTACTTAGCCTTGGTCTGTATGTGGTAACGCGTATGGTTAAGCGTAGGCAAAGGAAGTTGTAAGCCGTAAGCCGTAAGCCTCAAGGTTGAAGTGATTGAGCTTCGTTAAGTTTAGTATGAGAGGTGGCCCATGGTCTTTTGATACCTGAAGGCAACAGTGAATGAGATAATAAATCGGTTCGAATCATTCGCCGTCTCCGGAGTCTGAGAGCATGGCGTGCAACGAAAGCGATAGTGTAAACGTGGGATGCCCTATCCGCTCTCAAAAGGAGGTGAGTATCAACCGACAAGTGTAAAAACGAGGGAGTTGAGATGGCGAAAATTAAAAGATAGGGAGTCAGATGAG
>JBOFJV010000151.1:0-8049 GCA_051657005.1 Legionella sp.
CTCACTTTTACTATGGAAAATCCAGGTAAATTTAGGATAAGATTGTACTTCGGCACTTTAATCTCCTTTTGTTCCCTAAATCAAGGACTTAGTCTAGACTAATTTGATTAAAGTGCCCCCTTAATTGGTGTAGAGCCAAATACTGTGGTTGAACGCAAATTTATCGCACCTTGATCGGGATTCCTTTATGAAGACCTTTAGCAAAGCTTTTAATGACAATGACTTTAACCATGAGCAAAGGGCCGCTTTTGCCAAAGTGATTTGTTTTAACTACCAACAGGTGTTTAAAACACCGATTAATGTTGTGCTTTTTGCGGTACAAAGCCAGTATCCAGAATTTATCAAAGCGGCTTTTGTAACCTTTTCGTCTAAAAATATGCACAACATGTTGTTTACAAAAGATGAGCAAGGTCAAAACTTAATGGATTTGGCGAGTTCTAGTCATGAAGTGTTCGGTGTAATTAAACACTATTGTTCCGAGATACAGCATGCATCTGCTTTTACCGGAATAGGCTTTTTTCTGATACCCCAGTGAATGCAAAAACCAATTTACAGTCAGCTTCTCATGACGCCCTTATTCTGAGCTAGTGACCTGTTTATCCTTAGGTAATAGGAAGTTACCTCATATGTATTTGATCTCATGATCTATCAAATCATTCTTAAGAATGATAAAGTGCACAGAAGCAATAACCGCTCAGCCATTTCCAATGATGGGAACGTAAGATAGGGAAATATTGGCGCATATGTTTAAGATTTTTACCATCACAGCGTGTTTGTTACTTAGTGCCTGCATGATGGTCGGTCCTAATTATAAAGAACCGAAGAAGCCTGTCGCTGCGCATTGGCCTAAAAAAGACGCTTCAGTCAAAGAAACGCCGTTTAAAGACCCTAAATGGTGGAACGTTTTTCATGATCCGGTACTCACGTCATTAATTTATCAGGGATACAAAGGCAATCTAACTGCCCAAATTGCCGGGGTGCGTGTCTTACAAACCCGCGCACAATTGGCGCAATCGGTGGGGCATCTTTATCCGCAACAACAAGCAGCAGTAGGCAATTTCACGTATTACCAACTGGGTGGTAGTGAATTGCAAAGTCTTTTACCCTCTTCTTTTGATACGGCATCACTGGGATTTAGTGCGAACTGGGAAATTGATTTTTGGGGGAAATATCGACGTGCCATTCAAGCCAATGATGCCGCGTTTTTATCTTCTCTTGCGGCTTATGATAATGCTTTGGTTACGTTGACTGCTGACGTTGCCAGTACCTACATCAAGGTTCGTACTTACGAAGCACAAATTAGAGTGACTAAAGCCAATATTGTAGTCCAAAAGGAGGGCGTTAAAATTGCGCGCTCGCGTTATACCTCAGGCCAAAACAGCCGTATTGATTTAGAGCAGGCATTAACGGAGTTGACGCAGACAGAATCCTCACTTCCTTCTTTGGTCAGTAATTTGGAACAACAGAAAAACGCTTTGGCTCTTTTATTAGGGACTGTGCCTAATGGTGTTGATGACCAGCTTAAGAAAAGTCGAGGCATTCCCAAAGGGCCTTGGAGTGTTGCTGTTGGTATTCCTAAAGAAGCATTGGCGCAACGACCTGATATCTACCAGGCACGGCTAGACGCTGTGGCTGAGTCTGCAAAAATCGGTGCCATTAAAGCCAACCTTTTCCCTTCTTTAGCGTTGAATGGTTCGTTTGCCTTTTCTTCAAATAACATCGGTCAAAATTCTCTTTCCGATCTTTTTCAATGGTCAAATCGCAATATCACAGCCGGCCCATCATTGAGCTGGCCGATATTGAATTACGGCCAAATTACAAACGCTGTGCGTGCACAAGACGCGGTATTCCAACAAAGCTTATTAAGCTATATTAATTTAGTGCTTAAGGCACAACAGGAAGTACAAAACAGCATTGTTGCTTATGTCGAAGCGAAAAAGGCCGAATATTACCTCACCCAGGCCAATACCGCGGCAACCAAAACCTTAAAACTGGCAATCATCCGCTATATCCAGGGAGAAACCGATTTCACGCCCGTACTTAACGCGGAGCAACAACAATTAAGCGTACAAACGTCACTTGTTAATGCTCAAGGAGATATTCCTTTGGCTTTAGTATCCCTTTATCGTGCCATTGGCGGTGGATGGGAAATTCGTGGGATGAACGATGTTGTTCCACAAGAGATAAAAGCGGAAATGGCAGCGCGCACGAATTGGGGCAGCTTACTCAAACAACAAAATCATATGGCGCCGCAAACGAAGAAAGAACAAATGAAAGAGCTTTCTCTACCGAATTGGTAGATGCTCTTTCTTATAAATAGTGTTTTTTTGTTGGCACCTTTGGGTGAATGGTTACGAAAAATTAAATTAAAATGGTATTGAGTATGAACTTTAATAAGGATTCAAAATCAGTCAAAAGAATTGGGATAGCGGTTGCTATTTTATTTCTTATCTATTTGATGGCGCATTTTTTCGGTAAAAGTAATGTGCCAACCATTCCTGCGCCAACGGTTGTTGTGCAAAAACCGCAACTAAAAGAAATGGTCGACTACGTAACCCAAACAGGAACCATGGTTGCTTATAACTCCGTTAATCTGGTTGCGCGCGTTGAAGGATATCTCGATGCAATCGAATTTACTGATGGAACCTTTGTTAAAAAGGGAAAAGAGTTATTTGTGATTCAGCCCGAACCCTATTTCGAACAATTAAGGGCAGCTAAAGCGACTGTAGCTGCGCAAAAAGCTGCACTTGTTTATGCTAAATCGGAATATGCACGACAAAAGCGTATGTATAAAGACCATGCTACTTCTTTAAATGATGTTGAAAAATGGTATGCCAATACTTTAGAAAACGCCGCGGAAGTAGATAAAGCAGAATCACAAGAGGTGAATGTAGCAATTACTTACGGTTATACCCACATTTCTGCTCCATTTGATGGACGCATCGGGCGGCATTTAGTGGATATGGGAAATTTAGTCGGGCATGGTGAAGCAACTAATTTGGCAACCATAGAGCAAATTGATCCGATTTATGTTTACTTTAATCTTAATGAACTTGATTTAATCAAATTACGTGTTGCTGCTCGCGCTAAGGTATTCAAGCCTAAAGACATCAAACAAGTGCCTGTTGAAATCAGCTTACAAAATGATACGAGCTATAAATATAAGGCGACGTTGGATTTCGTGAATACAGGTTTAAATGCCTCAACGGGGACTATGGAGTTACGTGCTCTTCTACAGAATAAAGAGTTCGTTTTTGTGCCGGGCCTTTTTGTGCAAGTTCGGATTGCAGTCAGTAGACCCGAAAAGCAATTAACAGTACCTGATACCGCCGTGCTTTATGATCAAATCGGTCCTTATTTGCTCACGGTGGATGACAATAATGTCGTGGTACAAAAGCATGTAACCTTAGGCAGTATTGAGCAAGGCGTGCGTGCAGTGACTAAAGGACTTGATGCAAAAGACAGGGTGATTATTGATGGTTTACAAAATGCGACACCAGGCAATAAAGTGGCACCTCACGAAGCACAAGTAAAAACAAGTGATGCCAGTAATAGTAATGTAAGTACAAAAAAGAGTAAAAAATGATCGATCGTTTGATGGATGAGTCATCAAAATGAGTTTTGATGAACGGATTAAAACGTGAGAAGACAGCCTAATGATTTCTAAATTTTTTATTGAGCGACCAATCCTGGCAAACGTTATTGCAATGCTCTTAGTGCTGCTTGGCTTAGTCGCAATCGTTGCTTTGCCTGTAACTCAATATCCCGCCATGGTGCCGCCAACAATTCAAGTAACCACTACATACCCAGGTGCGGATGCGGAAACGCTTATTAAGACGGTGGGCTTGCCTATTGAACAGCAAGTCAATGGCGTGGAAAACATGCTGTACATGCAATCTACGAGCACTCATAATGGCACGTATACTTTGATTGTGACATTTACGATTGGTACGGATCTTAATTTTGCCCAGGTATTAGTACAAAACCGTGTCCAGGCCGCAATGGCGCAATTGCCTCAATCAGTACAAAAACAAGGGGTCGTCGTCCAGCAAAAATCCACGGCAATTCTGCAATTTATTACGTTAACCTCCAAAAATGGCGAATTCGATGGCTTATTTCTTGATAATTATGCGTCCATTAACATGCAAGACGAGTTGGCGCGTTTACCAGGTGTAGGAAACGTACTTATTTTTGGAACGGGCACCTATGCAATGCGTGTTTGGCTTGATCCGAAAAAGATGCTGGCTTATTCCCTAAATCCTAACGAGGTGTTGCAAGCCATCAGCCATCAAAACCAGGAGGTTTCCTCAGGGCAAGTCGCATCACCTCCTACAGCAGGGAAGCAATCGTATCAATTGACGGTAAATGTTCCAGGGCAGCTTGCCAATGTGGATGAATTTGAAAACATTATCGTTAAAACAGTCACGCAAAATCCCAATGAATCTGCAACGAGCAATAGAACGAATAACAGTGCGCAAATCGTACGTATTCGTGATGTAGGCCGAGTTGAACTGGGTTCTAATAGTTACAACCAGCTGGCAAAATTGAATAATAAACCGGCCGCAGCAATTGGTATTTATCAGCTTCCTGGGGCAAATGCGCTCCAGGTCGCATCGGATGTGCGTAAAGCTGTGGCGAAAATGGCCGAAAAATTTCCGCCAGGTATGGAGTATTCCATTCCTTTTGACACCACTATTTTCGTCAAAGCATCGGTTGATGAAGTATATAAAACCTTATTTGAGGCTGGTATTCTCGTTTTAATCGTTATTCTTTTTTTCTTACAAAATTTTCGTGCCACATTGGTGCCAACAACAACTGTTCCGGTAACGATTATCGGCGCCTTTTTTGCGATGCTGGTCTTAAGTTATTCCATTAATTTACTCACCTTATTTGCATTAGTTTTAGCAATAGGAATCGTGGTCGATGATGCGATCGTAATTGTTGAGGGGGTAACGCAACATATAGAGCGTGGCACGCCTCCCAAAGAATCGGCGATTAGTGCCATGAGTGAGCTTCTTGGGCCTATTATTGGTATTACTCTGGTACTGATGGCGGTGTTTGTGCCAGCAGGGTTTATGCCCGGTTTAACCGGAGCGATGTATGCTCAGTTTGCTTTGGTTATTGCGGCTACTGCGTTCATTAGCGCGATCAACGCAATGACGTTGAAGCCGACACAATGCGCTTTATGGCTTAAACCCGTAGATCCTCAAAAAGAGAAAAACATCGTTTTTCGTATGTTTGATAAAATTTATTATCCTATAGAAAATCGATACATCGGTTTTATTGATAAGCTGGTGCATCGAAATCAAACGGTGTGTTTTATTGGTATTTGTTTGGTTATCCTGGCGATTTTAGGATTAAGTAGAATCCCTACCGGATTTATCCCCATTGAAGATCAGGGCTATGCGATGTTAAACGTGCAATTGCCTGATGGATCAAGTCTAGGTCGTACCGAAGCGGTGTTGCATGATTTAAGTGAGCAAGTGTCTAAAATTGGTGGAGTCGAGCATGTGATCACCATTGATGGCATTTCACTTTTGGATAACAGTGCAAGCCTTGCTAATGGTGGTGTACTTTATGTGATGTTTAAAGATTGGAGTGTGCGCGGGAAAAAAGAAAATTTAATGGCGTTGTATAAACAATTAAGTGACATCGCAGCTCGAACTCTTGGGGCTAAAGTTTTGGTGATGCTGCCACCGCCAATTCAAGGGTTAGGCAATGGTGGCGGTTTTCAAATGCAAATAGAACTCCAGGATGGCTCCTTTGATTATCGCAAACTGCAAACAGCGACGGATGACTTAATTCGTTATGCCAGTCAACAACCGGAAGTACAACGATTAATGACTTCATTTCGTGCTTCTGTGCCCCATCTTTCTGCACCAATCAATCGCATTAAAGCTGAATCTTTGGGGGTTTCGGTGGGTGATGCATCGGCAGCATTACAAACGTATCTTGGTTCCTCATACGTCAATCTTTTTTCAAAATTTGGGCAGGTCTTTCAGGTCTATGTGCAAGCAGAAGCGGATTCGCGCATGACGATCGAAGATGTGCGCAATTTTTATGTCAAAAACAAATCCGGTGAAATGGTGCCGTTGGGGACTTTGACCGATATGACTCCAACTCTGGGACCGTCGATTATTCCTCTGTATAACCTGTATCCTTCAAGTAATATTTATGGAATGGCAGCCACTGGTTACAGTTCAGGCCAGGCAATGAAGGCTATGGAGCGTGTGGCAAAACAAGTGTTGCCAGCGTGGATATCATTTGAATGGACCAGTACTGCCTATCAGGAAAAAATTGCCGTAAATATGAGTTACTATATTTTTATGTTATCACTGGTTTTAGTGTATTTGATTTTGGCCGGTCAATATGAAAACTGGATAGCTCCAGCGGCAATTTTGTTGAGCGTGCCCCTTGCCTTGATTGGGACGGTTTTGGTATTATTGGCGTTAGGGTTATCGAATAATATGTATACCCAAATTGGGATTTTGCTGTTGATTGCACTTGCGGCAAAGAATGCGATTTTGATTGTAGAAGTAGCACGAGAACAACATGAATACCACAATAAATCCATTATGGAAGCAGCGGTAATAGGTGCTAAAACACGTTTTCGTCCCATTCTCATGACTTCTTTTGCGTTTATTCTTGGTGTTTTACCTTTAGTATTCGCAACAGGAGCTGGTGCCAATGCACGGCGCTCTATTGGTATTGCTGTGTGCAGTGGGATGCTCGCTTCTACGTGCCTTGCGGTCGTCTTTGTTCCGGCTTTTTTTGTGATACTGCAAGGTTGGCATGAACGAAGAAAAGCACGAAAAATGCCTCGTTAAAAGACATTCACGAGGTTGGATAAAATTTAAATCAAAATGTAGCCTGGGTGCAGCGCAGAGAAACCAGGGTTCCACTGCGTTCCACCCAGGCTACAGCCTACAATCGTGCGTAAGGTTTACATAATCTTTTATGTGCTAAAATTTAATCAAGTAGATTGAATTTTTTTGATTATCATGTCTTTTTCAAAAGCTTACAAAGATGTTATGGCTGTGGCTGATGGTGACTATCAAAAGGTATTTGCAACGATAGCTGATGATGCCACTAAAATTGCTGTTTATCAGAAATTGCTCTTTAAAGCTGGTGAAGGTGATGCGACGGCAAAAGCAGCTTTAGATGATTTACATAAAGATGATGATACCTTCATAAAAGCCCAATCCGATGGATTCCAGGCCGGAATCGCCATCGAACAGCAACGGAATGCTGTCGCCAAAGCCAATGCCATTTATCAAGACTATCTGGATCAAAAAGCCTTGGAAAAAGCGGATACAGAAGAGAGTACATTGTTTGATCCACAAGGACGTTTGGTTTATCAATTAACACTTACAGAAAAAGAACAAGAAGCAGTACTGACGAAGATAGAGGCTGCTCAATGGAAAGTAGTCGGTGACGAGCGAGATAATGAAGCAGTTAAGAAGGAGCTGCAAAAATTACTTGGTGGACGCAAACCTACAAACACCACTTTATGTTCTATTGATTTAACTGGTGTGGCGCCTACTGGAGACAGTAAAGACGCTTTTAAGCGTATTAAAGATCAATATGAGACAAAATATCCTCAGGGAAAGTCTATTCCTCCCCATAAAAGAGCCAGTATCGTCGCCTCTTTTGAAGAGACTTATGCCCATATGTGTTTAATGGCAATGACTTATGAACGCATAGCAAAAGATTGGCTCTACACCAATTAAGGGGGCACTTTAATCAAATTAGTCTAGACTAAATCATTGATTTAGCGAACAAAAGGAGATTAAAGTGCCGAAGTACAATCTTATCCTAAATTTACCTGGATTTTCCATAGTAAAAGTGAGCGGATATCAACCATTAATATTAGATGTAAGCTATAACCGATTAGCCAGTTGTAGTCATTATCAAAGTAAGAGCGTACGCAATAAATCATCGTATATACGCAGAGTTCATCATGAGTTAATCGGACATCGTCGAAGTATATTAGTATTTAAAGCGTATAAGTTATATTGTTATGCGTGTAGTCGTTATGGTAATCAACAA
>JBOFJV010000152.1:0-3198 GCA_051657005.1 Legionella sp.
TTATTTACAAACTATGCAAAATAAGGGAATAAATCCTTTGGTTGCTGTAGCTATGGCATTGAACAATCAACGTTAGAGTACAGTTTCTTTCACCCCTGTACGTCACGCAGTGGCGTATAGGGGTGAGTAGTTACAATAATAACTATGATAAATATAGAATGTATATATTTTACATATGAATTCATGCAAATTACAATAATTTCTGTCCTTATTGCCATTCTGTGTAGTTGACTATCGAGTTCCCAAATGTTCTGGAAGAATTACCAAGGCCAATATTTTCAACACTAAATAAAGAGATGCCATTATGAAAATAAAATCAATTTCAGTTTTTTTAATCTTATTCGTTTCTGGATTTTCTGCAGCCGCAGAATCTATTGAATCCATTTCCTCTTTTAAAATGGCGCGGGAAGAGACAGTTAAAGAATACATTTTGGATTTACCAAAAGAAGATTATCAAGGGATTTCTGAACTCTTCGAAGAAAATGGCCAGGTTATCTCTACCTCTAAAGGAAAAGTAAATGCAAAAGAGTTTTTTTATTCATTTTTACCTGAAATAGAATCGGCGAATACAGAATTTCATCAGTTCTTTATCAATAATACAGACACCAATCGCTATGCCGCTCGTTTTCATTTCAATTTTAAACTCAGAGATGGTGAACAAGGCGATGGGGAATACGTCGATGAATTTTTTTTGCCAATAACTCTTCCAAACTACTGGCAGTATCCATGTTTGAAAATCTTAAATTTACTTTGGAATAAATGATCTTGGCAGAAAAAGTGGCAAGTCCTAAGCGATCCCAGTTGCAAGTAACTGGGATACGCTATAGGGTCATTCTCTTGGAAATTATGTTTTCGCTCTAAGACAACACTGCTGAATGTTCACTGCTGTAATTGTCTTGAAGTTTATCTAATAATCGAGATGTACCAACACTAATTGTCCATTTTTGCAACTCTGGAAATTTGTTCACTGTAGATTCGATTGCTGTATGGACATCCATGGTCATTGATTGATGCAGCAAGGCTTCTAATGCAATTGCTTCCCCATGATAGGCTCAGTATTTAAGTAGGTCAGCATGGCGTTGAATTGTCATAAAATCATCTGAAGAAAAACTGGTTGGCGGCAGAATTCGTAATCGTTTATTACTGTTGGTATTGAAAAAAGAACTTGGATTTAAAGCGTTTATCTGTGCGGTTTTCAATAAAGTAAGTGTTTTTTCTCGCTGTACTTCATGGTGTATCCCAGAGCAGATTCGTACTTTTTTCGAACCTGTGCTGCCATGAAATGGATCTTCGGTATCGTATTCAGGTTTTGAGTTGAGTCGTGTTGCCAGAAGTGTAATTTTTTCTTCGAATTGCTCATCAATCCAAAGCTCTACAATACCTCCTGGTCGCAAGCATCGACTAATTTCCTCAATATTTTTAGATGTAAGAGGTGCATTTTGCATCGTAATGTAATCAGCGAATCCATCCTTAAATGGATAAGATTGATTAGTAAACCAGCTTTGTATTTGTACTAAATTGGGAATTGGAATGCCATATTGGTTGCTTTGTTCTGTTGTTGCATTCAAATTGATCGATGTTTCAAAACCAGAAATATATCCCATGTGTTCATTAAGGCCTTCGCCGCCAATATCAAGATGTATCCAATGGGTATGATCAATTTTTAAGTCGCTGCGTGATACTTTTGCATGAGTAGCCGCAGGTACTCCAGTTAATTGACGAATATTTTTTACAAGCTCACTGTCTTCGATTGGCTTACAATGCAGATTTGTAGGTTTTGCTGTTGGTGCACTGGATAACTGCTCTGATTTTTGATACATGATTTATATCAAAGGGTGTTTTATAGTCACTGTGGCAATTATTTTGCCATTTATAAGCTAATTGTTCAATATTTATTCTATTTTGGAATTTAATCGTGTTCTATGATAAAAAAATTCTCAGTGTCTGAAAAAAATTAATATAACATGAATCCAATTTTTTAAGGTTTTTAAGGCATGACCTTTTTAAAAAGCATTAAAATTACGATACTCACTTTTTTATTGACTCAAGGATATGTTTTGGCTCAAACAGAAACTAAAGCAGGCAATGGAACAATTTATCCTCCGCTTATCGTACAAGACAGTGCGTCTTCATCGTCCCCCTTAAAATGGTTTCGCAAGGCAATGATGATGGCTGATCATTATCAGGGAAATACGGTGGGGGTGGATGAGTTATTTATCTCCGGTAGTAAAGAGCCCAGCGAAAAAGGATGGAACGCAATTTTTGACGCGATAATTAAACAGAGCAGTTCAAAACAGAAACCTGTGTTTGTGTTGGATTTACGTCATGAAAGTCATGGTTATCTTAATGGTCTACCCATAACTTTAGTGAGCGAACATGATTGGATAAATAAAGGGAAAAGTAATGAGCAAAGCCTTTTGGATCAAGAAAATTGGCTTCATTCATTAAACGCTCAGAAAAAAATTGCAGGCGTTTTATCGAAGCACCAATTTAAAGCGAAAGAATATTCCAGTGGTAAAACCATAACCGTTAAAAAAATACAAAATGAAGAGGATTTGGTTTCTCGATTAGGTTTTGTATACCATCGTTTATACATTACCGATCATATGGCTCCTGGGGGCTCGGAAGTGGATTCGTTTTTAGCTATCATCATCAATGCGCCGAAAAATGCCTGGTTTCATATGCATTGTCGCGGAGGGAAGGGACGGACAACGACTTTTTTAGTGATGTACGACATGTTGCGCAATGCCGATAAAGTGCGCTTTGCAGACATTATTGCACGGAATGCATCAATTCCACCGTATTATAATTTGCTTGAAGTGCATCGGAGAAATTCCTTTTTTACTCCTTATTACGAGCAAAGATTGGCTTTTTTATCTTCCTTTTATCGATTTGCACAACATCGTTTAAAGGGGTATCAAGGCACCTGGTCAGAATGGAAAGGTTCATTTTTGATTTAATTTTAAGACAGATAAACCACTAGTTTGACTAGTGAGACTCTCAAGGCTTAGCCTTAAGATTTAGTGACGATGATGTCAAAATACAGCTGTGTACTTGACGGTTTCACAGGAGAGTAATTATGACAACATCATCGTATGAGAGTTTAAGTCACTCGAAATAAGACTGTAAATACCATGTAGTGTTTGTACCTAAATATCGTAAAAAAGTGTTATATGGCCAAATCAGAAGGTTTCTAGG
>JBOFJV010000153.1:0-1541 GCA_051657005.1 Legionella sp.
CAGTTATTTACAAACTATGCAAAATAAGGGAATAAATCCTTTGGTTGCTGTAGCTATGGCATTGAACAATCAACGTTAGAGTACAGTTTCTTTCACCACTGTACGTCACGCAGTGGCGTATAGGGGTGAGTAGTTACCAAATAAAATTGATTTATGCGGGCTGGTTATTTATTCCGATGGCAGTAAAACATTAAAACCCTCGTTCATTAACAAAATGCTGTATCGAATAAAACAACGCCTCACTAATGCTGCAAAAATACTCGCGTATCTTCCTCTTGAAGATAAAGGCTACGCATTATGCCAAATCGCAAATCGTCTTTTGGATGTGAATAGTCCGATTAGAGAACCTGCTGTAAAACGCATCATGCAGGAAGTAACCCATAGAGGAAGTTTAAAGCAGATGGAGTATACCATTGCATTAACTTTAGCTGAGTTGCTTTCGAACACGAAAGGAGCCCGTGCTTTTCGTAAAGTAGCTTATGCAACGCTTCGTAATCGCTGGAATTTAATCTCGCTTTGCAAAGAAAAAATAATGCATCGAAACAACGGATTCGAGCAAAGCAGGGAATGATAACTAATGAACATTGACGACATAACCGTATTTTCAGAGTTATTTCAAAACATAAACACTCAAGATTTAAAAATCATCTTGAAATTTTGTAAATCCATACGACTGCAAAACAGTCAATATTTGTTTTATGATGACGTTCAAGGTGATTCAGTTTATCTCATAAAATCTGGAAAAATAGCTATAGAAGCAAAAGGACAACACTTGAGTTACTTATACAGTGGTGATTTTTTTGGTGAAATGAGTATCTTAGACCGAAAACCACGCTCCTCATCTGTTTTTGCTGAAACAATCACTCAGTTGTATGCATTAAATATGTTGGAACTGCATGCCCAACATCCAGAGATTTAAGCCAATTTAATTGTGAATTTGAGTTATGTATTGCCAGAACGCTTGCGTCATACCAATGCAGTTGCAACAACAAGCTTAAAAAAAGAGATAACCTTGCTTAAAAATCAAGTACAAACCGCGCGTTTTATGACTTATCTGTTGGTGATTATGGCTTTTTTCATGATCTTAAGGGATACCGCAGAGTATAATCATATCACGGAAAGCCCAAATACCCTGAATATTAGAATTACTTTAGGACTCGCGATTATTTTCTTTATCGTCATGTGGAAAAACGGTTATTCACTTGCTGCGATGGGATTGACTTTGACGCACAGTAAACGGGATGTCTTTGAATCCTTAATCATGAGGTAATCCCCCCATTTTTAACCGAATCTAAAAGTAGAGGATTAGGCAACTAGTGCAAATTTCTGCCTTGGAGGAATTCCTCCAATAGCAGTATTTGGACGTTCATTGTTGTACGTCCATAACCATTGTGTCGCATGTAGTTGTACCTCAGCAATACTTTTAAATAAATATTGGCTTAACCAATCATACCTAACCGTACGGTTATACCGTTCAATATAAGCATTTTGTTGTGGGTTTCCTGGTTGAATAAAAATCAATTGTATCTGATTTTTATCAG
>JBOFJV010000154.1:0-1543 GCA_051657005.1 Legionella sp.
GGTACCTCCTTCGGCCTGTTTTAAAATCGATAGGATTTGGCTGTATGTAAATTTTGATCTTTTCATGAAGAATCTCCTTCGTTATAGGTTACGAGAAAATTCTACTTTTGACATCAGTTATTTTGCGGGGGGATTACCCCCCATTCACTTTAAGAAGAATTTCTGTGTCTCCTTTTTTTAAAGTGACTTGGATGCATTGCTCTATATGTTGCAATAACGTTTTTTGTAACGTAAATGGGGAATGGCTTAATGCCTTAAGTTTGACTACTTTCCCCAGACCTGTTAACTGCTGAAAAATAATTTGGATGTCATAGGTAATGGTTGCTTCACAGGTCAATAACCCTAAATCGGTATATCGTTTCGCTGTATATTCATGATAATTTCCTGTGCTTAAATGCACGTAACGTTTGAGTTTGCCATGGGTTCGGCGAACAACGAGCGTCATTTTGGCATGCGTTTTATAACCTACCACACCATAAAGTACAAGGATACCTGCGGCATGCAAACGGTTCGCTAATTTCAAATTGGATTCTTCATCAAAACGTGCTCGTAATTCAATGACCGCAGTGACTTCTTTGCCTGAATGTGCTGCATCAACTAATGCGTCAACCATTACTGATTCAGAGCGCGTACGATATAAAGTTTGGCTGATTGCAAGCACATTCGGATCATTTGCGTCCTGCCTAACAAAATCAATAACGACCTCAAAACTCTGATAAGGATGATGCAAAAGAATGTCTTGTTCATCAAGAACGTTAAATAAATTACGTTCTGATTTAGGGAATTGGGGATATTGAGCGGTAAAAATCGGGTAATTTAAATAAGGTCTATCAACGCTATTAATTGCTGGCAACAGCCGTTGTATATTGACTGGGCCATAGCAATAATAAGTATCTTCATGACGTAAATGATATTTTTGCAGTAAAAAATAGACAATTTTTTCTGGGCAATTTTTTTCGATTTCAAGCCGTACTACATCGCCGTAATGACGAGTAAAAATTTCTCGTTGCACGGCTTTAGCCAAGTCATCAATCTCTTCTTCGCGCAAAAAAAGATCGCTGTTACGAGTGAGTCTAAAAGCATAGCAGCCGCTAATTTCCATACCTGGAAATAAACTGTTGGCATGAGTTGTAATAATGGAGGAAAGATACACGAAATAATGCGCATTGCCACACAATTCAGAAGGCAGGTGAATGACTCTTGGAATGGATCTTGGCGCATGGACTACGGCGTAATTAATATTACGGTCAAAAGCATCTTTGCCACTTAAAGAAATAATAAAGTTTAAGGTAACTACTCACCCCTATACGCCACTGCGTGTCGTACAGGGGTGAACGAACTATATTTAGAAAAAAATTGAAAAAAATCAAAAAATACTTGACATGTTTTTTTGTGTTAAATTTTAAAATTCACTGAACGGCCCAAAATCTGCATTAGAAGCACCCTTGCAGATCCACCAAGATCATAAAATCCTCGAAGGGGAAAGAAACGCTGTCGTGACAAAAGATAACGTCTTGGTGGCGATCCATGGAGGCCAAAAAAA
>JBOFJV010000155.1:0-8291 GCA_051657005.1 Legionella sp.
TACGATGATGTTGTCATAATTACTCTCCTGTGAAACCGTCAAGTCCACAGCTGTATTTTGACATCATCGTCACTAAATCTGAAGGCTAAGCCTTGAGAGTCTCACTAGTCAAACTAGTGGTTTACCTGTCTTAAAATTATTATGAAAAATGCCGATGTTTTTAGGCCATTTATCAATGCAGATAAATTAAGAGAAGTTTGGGTAGAGCATCAAAGCAAAAAATTGAATTATGCATATTCACTTTGGGCGTTGCTTATTTATGGGGCCTGGGTTATGGAAAACCATTAGAAGAAAAATGTTGTTTGTGACAGCTCTTTTGAATGTGATAAACTCTGGGCAAAAAACAATACAATTGACTTAGTTAAAGCAATTTCTACTCTTCTTTCTGGAAAAATTCAGTAAGAACATCGGAGGTATACGTTTGATGAAAGTGTTAGTCACTGGAGCAGCTGGGTTTATTGGCTTTCATGTAGCCCAAAGGCTATGCCAACGAGGCGATGAAGTGATTGGGATTGATAACCTCAATAATTATTACGATGTCAATCTTAAGAAAAGCCGTCTGGCGCAATTAGCTGATTTCACTAATTTTAAGTTTATCCGTCTGGAATTGGCTGATCGAGAAAGTATGGCTGCATTGTTTGCTAAAAATGATTTTCAACGCGTGATTCATCTTGGCGCTCAAGCTGGAGTGCGTTATTCGTTAGAAAATCCACATGCATACATTGACAGTAATATCGTTGGTTTCTTGAATATTTTAGAAGGGTGTCGACATCACCGCATCGAGCATCTCGCTTATGCTTCATCCAGTTCCGTGTATGGCGCAAATGAAACCATTCCTTTTTCTGTTCATGATAATGTCGATCATCCTTTAAGTTTGTATGCTGCTACGAAAAAAGCAAACGAGCTCATGGCCCACAGCTACAGCCAGTTGTATCAACTACCCACAACTGGGTTACGCTTTTTTACCGTGTATGGTCCTTGGGGACGGCCTGATATGGCTCTTTTTAGTTTTACGAAAAAAATTCTAAAGGGTGAACCCATTGACGTGTTTAATTTTGGTCATCATCGTCGTGACTTTACCTACATCGATGATATTGTTGAAGGGATAATACGTGTTCACGATCATAAAGCAACACCAAATCTCGATTGGTCAGGTAAATCACCAGATCCTGGAACAAGCGCTGCCCCATGGCGAGTTTATAATATTGGCAACAGTAGTCCCGTTCTCTTGTTGCGCTATATCGAAGTATTAGAGAGTTATCTGGGTAAAAAAGCAGAGATGAATTTATTACCGCTGCAACCAGGCGATGTCCCGGATACATTTGCAGATGTCGAAGCACTTAAGAATGACGTTGGCTATCGTCCAAATACGCCTGTTGAAGTTGGGGTGAAAAATTTTGTAGATTGGTATCTTGATTATTACGCAGTCCAAAGGCACCAGGAGATGGTCAATATCTAGTTTCTAACTATTGAGCTCAACCTGGGATGCGATTAATTAAAAAAATGGATGAGGTGTGAATGTTAACTTCTGTAGAGGAAATAAAACTTGCAATTGTTGGATTAGGGTATGTTGGTTTGCCTTTAGCAGTTGAATTTGGCAAGGTGCGTTCGGTTATGGGATTCGATATTAATGAACATCGAATTGATGAACTAAAACGAGGCAATGATTCAACTTTAGAGGTTAGCCCTGCTGAGTTAGCTGAGGCAAAACATTTATACTTCAGTGCACGCGCAGAAGAGATTGCTTTTTGCGACACCTACATTATTACAGTCCCGACGCCTATTGATGAGCACAAACAACCTGATTTTATTCCTTTGATTAAGGCGAGCGAGATGGTGGGGCGCTTGCTGGAAGCTGGAAATATTGTGGTGTATGAATCAACGGTCTATCCTGGCGCCATCGAAGAAGTTTGTGTTCCGGTTCTTGAACGTGTTTCGGGTTTAAAATTTAATGAGGATTTTTATGCGGGATATAGTCCTGAGCGTGTAAATCCTGGCGATAAATTGCATCGAGTAACCAACATTGTTAAGGTCACCTCTGGCTCAACTCCTGAGGTTGCTGACTGTGTTGATGCCTTATACAAACAAATTATTACTGCCGGGACTCATAAGGTAGATTGCATTAAAGTCGCGGAAGCCGCTAAAGTGATTGAAAACACGCAGCGTGATTTGAACATTGCTCTTATTAATGAACTGGCGCTTATTTTCAATAAGCTGGGAATTGATACAGAAGCTGTGCTAAAGGCTGCAGAAACAAAATGGAATTTTTTACCGTTTCGACCGGGTTTGGTCGGCGGTCACTGCATTGGTGTTGACCCTTATTATTTAACTCATAAAGCAGAAGCGATTGGTTATCATCCAGAAATTATTCTTGCTGGTAGACGTCTTAATGATGCGATGGGGACTTATGTTGTATCACAACTGCTTAAGTCAATGATCAAAAAACGGATCCATGTGCAAGGTGCAAGAATTCTGGTAATGGGGTTAACCTTTAAAGAAAATTGCCCTGATATAAGAAACACTCGCGTTATTGATATTGTGTCTGAATTAAAAGAATACGATGTGACGGTTGATGTATTTGACCCATGGGCGTCTCAAGAGGAAGTTCAACTTGAGTACGGAATTTCCTTAGTAGAGCAACCAAAGCAAGAAAGTTATGATGGTATTATCCTTGCAGTAGCGCATCAGCAATTTAAAGAAATGGGTATTGAAAAAATCCGTTCTTTTGGGAAAGAACACTCTGTTTTATATGACTTAAAATACGTATTCTCTGCTGACGTTGCTGATTTACGCTTATAATGAGTCAACTAAAAAAATGCGATGTATTCTCAATATAATTTGATTCATGCGTTTATTTGTTTTATCTGGAATTAAGGAGTTATTCTTTAATGTGTGGTTTTGCTGGGGCGTTATCTCGAGTAGATTGGTCGAATTCATCTGAGAAGATATTGCTTTCTATGTGTGATGCAATTGCTCATAGAGGGCCAAATGACCGAGGCATTTGGTATGATCAACTAGCGGGTATTGGATTTTCTCATACCCGCCTTGCCATTATGGATTTGTCTCCTGCAGGTCATCAACCCATGATTTCAGCAAGCGGGCGTTATGTGATTGCGTTTAATGGAGAAATATACAATCACTTAAAGCTCAGAGAACAATTAAAAATCAATGATTGGCGAGGTCATTCGGATACAGAAACACTACTGGCCGGTTTTGAGGCTTGGGGTGTTGAAGAGACCATTAAACGCTCTGTGGGAATGTTTGCATTTGCTCTTTGGGATAAACAATCCCAATCATTAATATTAGGCAGAGACAGGATTGGGGAAAAGCCACTCTACTATGGTTGGCATAATCAGGTTTTTCTTTTTGGTTCTGAACTAAAGGCACTAAAAATACATCCTGAATTTCAAAAAGAGCTGGATCATGGCGCTTTGGCTCTTTTTCTTCGTCATAATTATATTCCTGCACCTTACTCAATTTATAAAAATATGAGTAAGTTATTACCAGGAACGCTGCTCCATATTTCCTTAAAGAACCCCCAACCCGTGATTGAAAGTTATTGGTCGGCATCGAATGTGGTGAATTCAAATTCAGAAACCCTTTTTAAAGGCGATGAATTTGACATGGTGAATGAATTAGAGCGACTGGCTAAAGACGCCATCGCGCAACAAATGATTGCAGACGTTCCTTTAGGTGCCTTTTTATCAGGAGGAGTTGATTCTTCTACCGTAGTTGCTCTGATGCAAGAACAATCCTCTCTTCCTGTGCGTACTTTTTCTATTGGTTTTCACGAAGAGCAATATAATGAAGCCAAATATGCAAAAGCGGTAGCGGAGAATTTAGGTACAAAGCACACAGAACTTTATATGACTAATGAAGATGCTTTAGCTGTAATTCCCAAATTATCTACTTTATACGATGAGCCTTTTTCGGATTCATCGCAAATTCCAACATTTCTTGTGTCAGAACTTGCAAAGCAAGAGGTAACCGTTGCATTAACAGGAGATGCAGGAGATGAGTTATTTTGTGGCTATAATCGTTACAGCATGACCGCTCAGTTTTGGGGTAAAATGAATAAAATACCATTGCCCGTGAGAAAAGGTGCGGCGAATATCATTAAAAACTTTTCTCCTATAGCATGGGATCGATTTGCATCAATTATTCCTTTCTTTAAAGGTCATGCGCAATTTGGATTAAAAGTACATAAAGGCGCTAATGTATTAACGAGTGCAACGATCAATGATGCATACCGCAAACTGATATCTCATCATGATAATCCCCATGCATTGCTTTCATCTGCAGGGAATGAGCCTTTCACGTTTATGGATCAAAACTTGGCCGCTCTGGATACCGACGTAGGTACCATTGAACAAATGATGGCAATGGATCTGGTGTCCTATCTTCCAGATGATATTTTGGTGAAAGTGGATAGAGCCGCTATGGGGGTTTCACTGGAAACGCGAGTTCCATTTCTCGATCATCGCTTGATAGAATTTGCCTGGACCATTCCGTTATACATGAAATTAAAAGAAAGCCAAACGAAATGGCCGCTTCGCCAAATATTGTATCGATATGTCCCGAAAACTTTGATTGAACGTCCCAAAATGGGTTTTGGAATTCCATTAGCTGAGTGGTTACGAGGTCCTCTACACTCGTGGGCGGATGCATTACTTGATGTAAATCGATTAGAAAGAGAAGGGATTTTTAATACGCAGTCTATACGTACTATGTGGATGCAACATCTTAAGGGTAAAGGTAATTTCGCTTACTTATTGTGGAATGTTTTAATGTTTCAAGCTTGGTTTGAAGTTCAGTAAATGGATAAGATTTAAAAATCGGTATCGTACAGAAACTATTATTATTAATCTTTATCATGCTGCATTGGGTTTGTAAGCATTTCACGAGATATGTCTTATGGCGGCATAAGAAGCAAAAAAAGTCGTCATTGTGAATTCAGTACTCAATTCTAATGAAAATCCGCTCTGGATTCGCCAAGGTTCTCAATGACGAAATGTACATACCACGTGAACGCTTAATGGCGTCAACTGAAAGGAGAATTGTAGCCTGGGTGTAGCGTAGCTGAACCCGGGTTTATTGATGTAACTCAGAACCACGGGTTTCGCTACGCTACACCCAGGCTACGAGTCCGTGCAATTTTCGCTTATGTTGATACCATTACGTGAACGCTTACTGGTGTTTTTATAATATTTAATAAGTTGGAGTGATTTAATGCATAACAAACGCATTTTGTTTGTTCTTAATGACTTGCCTTTTTTTATTAGTCATCGTTTGCCTATAGCTGTCGCTGCAAAAAAAGAAGGGTATGAAGTGCATGTAGCTACGCCACAAGGAGTGTTTCCGGATGAAATAAAACATCATGGATTTATCGCTCATAAGATTCCTTTATCGCGCAGAGGTAAAAATCCAATCCAGGAAATAAAAAGCATCTTTGCTTTATACATTCTGATGCGCTCTGTTCGACCTGATTTAGTGCATTTGGTAACGATTAAACCGGTATTATACGGAGGAATCGTTTCGCGCATGCTGAAGATTCCTGCTGTTGTGGCTGCCGTATCTGGATTGGGTGCAATTTATATTTCACGTACTTTTAGAGGTAAATGTTTGCGAGTCGGCATCAATCAGCTATACCGTTCTGCACTGAAGCATCCCAATTTAAAAGTAATTTTCCAAAATCATGATGATCGTCAAGTTCTCTTGGAGGAAAAAGCGTTCTCATTAGCACAAACCGTATTAATCCGTGGTTCAGGGGTAAATTTATCTGCGTATGTATCTTTACCTGAACCGGAAAATGAAATTGTTGTGGCAATGATTTCTCGCTTATTAACCGATAAAGGCGTCTTGGAATATGTTGATGCGGTAACGCATTTAAAATCCATAGGGGTTCAGGCACGCTTTTTGTTAGTCGGCGAGTCAGATCACGGTAATCCGGCTTTTATTGATGATGCAGTGCTTGAATTATGGCGGCGTGAAGGGAATGTTGAGTTGTTGGGGCATCGAAAGGACATTCCGGAATTGATGCAGCAGGCACATATTATCGTTTTACCTTCTTATAGAGAAGGCCTGCCTAAGGTGTTGCTTGAAGCGGCAGCAAGTGGAAGGGCGGTTATTACTACAGATGTCCCAGGTTGTCGTGATGCGATTGAAAAGGAGCAAACAGGTCTACTTGTTCCTGTACGAGATGCTAAAGCGCTTGCACTGGCGATACAGTTTTTAATTGAAAATCCTGACATACGTCAGCAAATGGGCAAAGCAGGGCGTTTACTAGCAGAACAAGAGTTTTCGATAGAAAAGGTTGTCTCCCAACATTTAGCATTATATCAGAATTTATTAACCCATGAATCTGTAGCACCTTGTGCTATGGGATTATGATTTTCCTATGATAAGCTGGCTCAGTATCGTAGCCTGGGTGTAGTGTAGTGGAACCTGGGGTTCTGAGCCAAATCAAAAAATCCAGATTTTCGTTGCTAGATCTAAGCAAAATTTAATCGTATAAGTCTCGGTTTTTACGGAACCAGTTCAGCCTGGGGAGGGGCAAAGCCTCGTCTCGAAGGCCCAATGCCAAGACTTCGAGCTTTTTTACTAAAATTTGCTTCGATTTGCAGCACCCAGGCTAAGATAATGATCTCTTAAGTTGTCGCTTATTCATAACTGACGTTAACGGAGAGCCATTCCTATATGATACACTGTCAAGGGTAATGACTTAACGGTTATCAAAATAATTTTTGAAATAATTTATGAATATATCAGTAGCTAGTATAAAAAAAGCAATATCACTTGAAAATACTCATACTTTAGGTGTTTTGCTCTCTCTAATGAGTACTTTTTTTGGTGTTGTTCGAGAGATTCTGCTTGTTTATCTTCTGGGATTTAGTCATGCAAATGATATTTTACAGATCTATTTATCTCTATATTTTGTTATTTGCCTGTTTTCCGATCCTTTGCGACTTAGCTATTTGAATTTAATTTCAGTTCGTTTTTGCAAACAGTTATTTTCTATGTTTTTATTTGTAGTATTCATTTTTATTCTATTTTTTATTACTGCCATGTTCTTGATGCAGCCCAATTTAAATGGAGAATATGTGTTTTTGGCTGCGTTTGATGGTTTTTTAGGTATATTTGCAACATTACTTATTTTTCATAAGCAACGTTTTGGAGCCTATTTATCTGCCCAGCTGATAGGTGTTTTTCCTAATGTTGTTTTAATTCCTGCAGTAGTTATTTTAGCCTTCTTTCCCGAGCATTTCTTTGTTATAGGCTTTTTATTGGCCTTTATGATGGTGCATTTGATTCAGTTGTTTTTATTGATGTTCATTCGCATAGTTGATGATGAATCAGAAAAAATATCAGTACGAGCGGATGATATGATGTTTTTGTTGCGGCATTGTCTTTCGATATTAGGTGAGCAGCTGTTTCAAATTGTGGGTCGATTACTGTTTTTGCGAATAGGCCAGGGATTTGTCACTTACGTTTCTCTATTTATGAAATGTTTTTTAACCTTTCGATCGGTTTTTGTGGATTCATACATCGGTGTAAAAATCAGTACCTGGAGTTCCAGTGCTTCAAGAGATCTATTTTTTGAATTAATGGAAAACAAATCATTCAATTTATCTATTGCATTGATTACTTTTATTATTTGCTTTTTTGACACACACAACTTTTATCTGATGGGGTTTCAATTTTTAGCGCTCAGTTTGATGTCTTATTATTTTTCAACGTTACATCGTGTTGTATATTTTAAACTGAATCGCCATTTTCATTATACGGGATTGGTCACTTTTACCGGACTGTTTGATCTGTTTGGCGCATTGTTTGTATTTTTCTGCTTTAAATACAATGTGCATTCCCATATGATGCTTTTTGTCTATTTTTGGTATGGTTTGCGCTTATTTATAGAAATTAATGTCTTGCGTTTGTACGGTAATAAGTTTTTACTGGATTTGAAAGAGGCCTAAGAGAGCACAAAGTGTACCGCTACGCGTGATTGTTGGGTCAAGACCCATAGCCGTCAGGCTAAGAAAAAAAACAATCAAAAGTAGGTTGGGCATTGAGGTATCGGCACTTATTTTCAGTAGTATATTATAGGTGCATTATGCCGTCGTTGCGATGGTAATCCCCCCGCAAAATAACTGATGTCAAAAGTAGAATTTTCTCGTAACCTATAACGAAGGAGATTATTCATGAAAAGATCAAAATTTACAGACAGCCAAATCCTATCGATTTTAAAACAGTCCGAAGGAGGTACCCCTGTTTCAGAACTTTGCCGCGAACAT
>JBOFJV010000156.1:0-3449 GCA_051657005.1 Legionella sp.
TACGATGATGTTGTCATAATTACTCTCCTGTGAAACCGTCAAGTCCACAGCTGTATTTTGACATCATCGTCACTAAATCTGAAGGCTAAGCCTTGAGAGTCTCACTAGTCAAACTAGTGGTTTACCTGTCTTAAAATTACAAATGATGGCCCTGTTGACTGTATCTTATTGCAAACAACACCCAGAAGCAGATCCAAACCATGTAGCCCAACATTATGCCTTTAACATCGCTCAAAACCTGGTTCACGAATACAAGCGCGGTGCATTCAATCAAGAATTCGCACCAACAACACCGCTCACAACAACTGAAAACAAAACCGATAAGCAATTCGTTGTTACTGAATCCCGACGCCCTGTCCGGCAACTCTTGGATGACTTACTCAACTTACGAAGTTTACGGCAACAAAACCGCTCCCAAGGTGAGGCGCAACTCTATGGTGGTTTATGGGGCATTATTTTAGATGGAGAACCAGGCATCGGGAAAAGTGAGCTGGTGTTCGCCACGCTTCGTGAGCATGGGCTTAAACCACCAAAATTTTACACGATCCCAGTGAGTATGCCACTTCCAGAGAAAGAAGCCCTATTGCTTAAAGCATTTAATGAAGGGGCTGTGGTTGTCATTGATGAAATTAATGCTTCGCCGATGATGGAGCGCTTGCTCAATGATTTATTAATGGGAAAATCTCCAGACGGAAAACGACCGGGAAATCCAGGGTTTATGGTCATGAGCACACAAAATCCAGTGACCATGGCGGGACGACGAGCACCAAGCACTGCATTATCACGCCGCTTGATTACGGCAGAACTCCCCTCATATTCTGAGCATGAAATGCGTCATATTTTAAGCGCTAAGGGACTGAATCAAGAACAGACCTAATCGTTAATCAGCTCCTTCAATGAACAAGTAAAATATGCTCGTGAACAAGGCCTTTCCCCAACTCCTTGTTTTAGATACTTAGCAAAACTCGCTGACTCAGTTGTTGCAGGAAATAAAAAAGCGGAGACCATAATTACTGGAAAATCAACTCAGGCCAACATTTCACCGCCGTCACCTTCACTCCCATCAGAGACATCGCCATCACCATCCTCACCACTATCTCCCTCGATGTCGTCTCCACTTCAGTCTAAAACCAATACAAAAAAATACCGCTCCTCCATTCCCAATTTCTCGCCGCTGATGACATACTGGCAGCGCTGCAGGAAGCCATAGAAAATGCCTACAGTAAGTACAGCAGTTTTCATGATTCAAAGAAAAAAAATGATAACAATCCAGAATATAATCGAGGATATGAGAAAGGATTCATGAGCAAATTTCATCATCATGAAAGTGGCAAGACGCAAGCAGCAAAATTAGAATTAAACATCCAAAGATGCGAAAATACTGAAAGTGCCATGGAGCAATTGCAGCAATTTATGGAAAAAGCAAATTATCATACCCACTCTTTTTCGTCTTATATACTTGACCAGCTCATAGACTCTGGATCACATCAAAAAAATATGAACTGGAAAACTGGAGCCAAATAAAGCACTCTTTATTAGACGAGATGGCCACTCAAGATCGTGATACAGAAACTCCTGCTATTTAGCATAATGCCGCTGAAGAGCTATTCTGTCACAAATAAGATCTCTTCTATAAGTCTGTCTGTATCAGTTCTTCCTCACATTAAATGTTTTATCACCATTTAAATAGCTCCAATCATTAGATCAAAAACAAAAATGAATGTATCGCCAGATGTTAGAACCCTGGTTCCGCTACTCTGCACCCAGGCTACAATGATCTCGAACACTTACAATCATGGTGGATTTAATTACTCTTTTTTCACCGGCCTTTTCCAGCCATAAACTGTTTTTTGTTTGGATTCGGTTAGGGTCAATTCTCCCGGCGGAACATTTTTACGGATCGTACTGCCAGCACCAATCGTTGCCTCAGCCCCTACAATTACTGGAGCAACTAATTGCGTATCTGAACCAATAAAAACACCGTCCTCGATAATGGTCTTGTGTTTATTTACTCCATCGTAATTACAGGTAATTGTTCCAGCACCTACGTTGACTTTTTTTCCTAAACTAACATCTCCCAGGTAACTTAAATGACTGGCTTTAGACCCCTCATCAAAAACTGCTTTTTTGGTTTCCACGAAGTTGCCAATTTTACAATGTGCTGCAAGTTGTGTTCCTGAGCGCAAACGGGCAAAAGGACCTACAGTACAGTCCTTTGCAATATCACACCCTTCCAAAACACTGTTTGCATGAATCACACATCCCGCTCCTAAAGTAACATCCGTCAGCATGCAATTAGGCTCTATAATACATCCATCGCCAAGAACCACTTTACCCTTGAACACACAATTTACATCAATAAATACATCTTTTCCGCAAGTGAGCTCACCACGAACATCAAAGCGGCTGGCATCAGCCACAGTGACTCCTTGAATCAATAATTGTTGCGCATGGCGGGACTGCCAAATCCGCTCTAATTGTTGTAATTGAAAGCGATTATTCACCCCTTGAATTTCTGCATTCTCTTTTGTACTCAGTGTTCTAATTGGGGTTTTACTGGCAACTGCCAGCGCAATGATTTCAGTTAAATAGTACTCAGATTGCGCATTATTATTACCCAGCACGGGCAACCATTTTTCGAGATCATCAGAAATAGCGCAACAAATCCCTGAATAAATTTCTTTTATATTCTTTTCTTGCTCATTTGCATCTTTTTCTTCTACAATGATGGAAACTTCACCTTGGTTGTCTCGAACAATACGCCCAAGACCACTGGGATCTTCAAAATGAGCAACCAAAAGTGTCAAAAAGGATTTATGTGAATTTGCTGGATTGCTGCATTCAATTAAAGCACGGAGTGTATCCACTTGAATGAGCGGCACATCAGCAGATAACACAAGAACTTGTGTGTTTGGCGGAATGAAAGGTAATGCTTGCATGACTGCATGCCCAGTACCCAATTGTTCTGCCTGATAGACCCAATGCACAGGTAAGTCAGGGAGTGACTTCTTCAATTGTTCACCACCATGACCATATATAACGTGGATTACATCAGGATTTAGTTGCTGTGCGGTTTCTACTACCCGAGTCAGCATAGGCTTACCCGCAAGTTGGTGAAGTACTTTAGGGATATTGGAATACATTCGTTTACCTTGCCCCGCAGCTAAAATAATAATTTGTAAGTTCATGAAGTTATGATTTCCCAGGTTAAAAACAATAACAGGTATGCAATCAAACAGTCTGCCGTATTGTTATTAAAGATGTAAATACGGATATGATAAAAAAATTGGGCTCTTTCCCATTTAAGGTGGCAGCTCTAATCACCCACAGAGCACCTTAACACGCACTCTGTAATTTTCAAATTTTCTAAAACCATAAGCTCTTCGCTGAATGAGTTTCATTTTACGATGAAACCCTTCTGTGATTCCATTTGATTTACTAAACCGCCA
>JBOFJV010000157.1:0-3418 GCA_051657005.1 Legionella sp.
ACTTAGGGAATATATTCAAAATCAGGAGCAGCTCGATAAAACGAGCGGTGCTGATGAGAAAGGTAATTTTTAAAGTTAGTTTGAACTAATCGCCGGCAGCCCTTGGGGCTGCTCACCACAGTCAAGCCACCTGCTTTGCGGGTGCGGTCTGACTTAAAGCCAAGAACTATAGATAATTACAAACACATATTAGATAAAGCCTTCACGAGCTGGAAAAGCAAGCCAATGCTATCAATCACCAGAGATCGCATCGCTAAATACCACGAAAAGCTCGACAATGAACATGGAGAAGCCTATGCTAATCTAGACATGCGAATCCTAAGGGCTTTATTCAATTTTGCGGCAGGCCAATATGAAGACAGCAGTGGTCACTCGCTTTTCATTGATAACCCTGTAAAACGTCTGTCACAAACTCGCGCGTGGTATCGCATTGAAAGACGTAAGATTTATATTAAATCGCATGAGCTAACCGCATGGTATTCAGGTTTGCAGGAATGTCAAAATGAAACATTACGTGACTATCTGCTATTAATCTTATTAACTGGCCTACGCAGACAAGAAGCTGCGACCATAAAGTGGTCAGATCTCGACTTAAAGGCCAAGACATTTACTATCAACAAAACCAAAAACAATGAATCCCATACTCTTCCTATTTCTGACTTTCTTTATGATTTGTTGATTGCTAGAAAATAGAAAGCAATTAATGACTATATTTTCCCGGGAACGGGTGCAGCTGGTCACATTATTGAACCACGTAAGACTATGGCACACGTGATAAAAAACTCCGGTGTTCAATTCACAGTTCATGATTTGAGAAGAACTTTCATCACCATCGCGGAAAGTTTGGACATCACTGCTTATGCGTTGAAGCGTTTAATGAATCATAAAATGAGTAATGATGTAACTGCAGGATACATTATTGTAGATGTTGAACGCTTGAGAAAGCCAATGCAACTCATTACTGATTATATTTTAAAGTGCATGGAAGTGATTGAGTCTGCGGACATAATCAATATACAAAATTCAAGTAAAGATTAGACAGAAAAAATTTCTAATTTTGGATCGCACTGTGATCCGAATTGAGAATAAATCCATAACAAAGTTTTTAAGATGCGGAACGCATTGCGTTCCATATTTCACATTTGGCTGACAGTGTCCGCCAAATTAATGGTTTTCAGCTATCGTGTTCTGAAAGTCTTCTATCAATTTTTACAATGAATTTGGTACACAGTGTGTGCCAAATTTATAAAGCAATCATTAATGAAAATGATAATCAGAAAATAAATCCTTAGCCTCTTTTGCTTATTATTAAATTGTGACGTACTTAATCCTTATCCCGGATTTATGTGTTAAAAAGCAAACATTGCGACGCAATGTATATTGCGCCCTTGGAAAATTCTTTTCTTCTGGAAAATTGAATCTTAGCAAACCGATTATCGATAACTTTATAGAAGTGAATAATAGTTTACTAAAAATTCAGCTGTCTTAGGCAAGCCCTGTTTTTCTAAAGTTGATAAATAATCATCGATACTTTTAGGCGGATTTTTAAGACGAGTGCGTACAGCTTTAACAGCCGAACAGAATTTATTTATATTTAGATCTGTGAGATGCATTAAAAAATCATCTGGATGCTGTTCTTCAATCCCATACTTATCAAGTTCTTTGTTGGGAAAATCTTTAATGTTAAATGTAACAATAACATCACATCCAGATACAATTGCTGCGGCTAGAACGTGATTATCATTAGCATCAGGAAGTTTAAGAGATTGCTCTATATCTTCAAAATTCTCAACCAAACAATCCAATACTTATTTATTCATAATGACTCTGATTTTTTCTAAAGTATCGATGTTTAAATCAGGTCTATTTTTTAAAACATTCCTAATCCATTCCTGATGAATTCGCTCAGACCATTTTGCACGGTATAAGTCACATGTAGCCAATTGCATTAATAAATCACGTAACGGGGCAGGATAAAGCACACATGCATCATATAAAACTTTAAAATTCACCATGCACTAATATCCCATATCTAACTTCTGAGCTAGATCTACTAGTTCCTGCAATGCTTGCTCGCTCTTAACTCTTTCCTGATCCTTAAATTTCATCACATCACGAGCTAATACTCGGCGGCGATTACCAATTTTTTCAAAAGGAATTTTTCCTTCTTCCAGTAACTTTACAAAATATGGCCGAGATACGTTTAGCATATCAGCAGCTTCTTGTGTTGTTAGATGTGCATGCTGTGGGATTAATGTTAAGGAATTACCCTCTGCTATTTCGTTTAAAATGGTAACAACTAACTTAACTGCTGAGGAAGGTAACTCCACGTGAACACCTTCAAAATCTAAGAAAGCTGTTTTTTTAGCAGGTAATGAAAGCTGGCGAATTTGCTGAAAAGCTTGTTTAGCAATACCCATATCATGTTTGCTTGGATTTCGAATTTCGGTTGTTAACCTTGTCATGATAAATACCTTAGAGATTATCTTAATTCTAAGTATAGCAAAGATTAGAATTATTAGAAACAGTCGAAATAATCGAATATTGTATAACGAGTGAGCCCTTTCGTGCACTGAAGGTTAAGAGTTGTGTTGTTCGTCAGAAGATCCATGAAGCCTTTGCATCATTTCCTTAAGTACCTTATCGGATCTGGAATGGTCTATTTTTATTGGAGGTAAATTATGTTTAAAAATCCCCTCTACTCCACAAGAGGTTCTTGTAGAGCGAGCATTTAGCTTTTTAGCCATCTCTTTATCTTGAAGGGGAGGATTAGTTAGCTGGTAGAGTTAACCAGTCACCTGGCCAACCCCCCATTTAGAACCCATCGTGCCCTACTAAGGCAATGGGCTCAAGACAATTTCATTACATACTAATCCCTTATCAATCAGAACAATCGGTGCATTATTTTTGCATCTGGTAGTGGATGCTTCTTTACGAATAGGTCGAATTTCTTCCAGTCGAACGACTTGCGTTGACTCCGCCTATTGAGCCATTTAAATAGTATCCTCTTGGCTTCGTACAGAAATTTTGACACCATTTTGAAATTGAAACTTACACCATAATACTGCACATGGCCTCTCAATTTGGCACAGAAGGTTTTCCATATTCCAGCAAACGGGACTTTATTTCTTACCTGTTTTGCCCAAGCCGTCAGCTTATTCAACTTAGACCTTAGCCGCTTACCACTCGTTTTAAGCTTAGGGATAACTATCCCCTTGAGTGATTTGCCCAGTTAAAACCTAAATCCCAGAAATTCAAACGACCATTGTTTGATGCCTCGACGGCGATTCTGCTTCGAGAACTTGACCATACTCGTCTTTTCTACGTTGAGTTCAAGTTTGTATTTGGCTAATCGCTTTCCTAGTACATGTTGGACTCTCTTAGCATCTTCTTCGTATCGACAGCAGATAACCAGATC
>JBOFJV010000158.1:0-3764 GCA_051657005.1 Legionella sp.
GGGACCTCCTTCGGCCTGTTTTAAAATCGATAGGATTTGGCTGTCTGTAAATTTTGATCTTTTCATGAAGAATCTCCTTCGTTATAGGTTACGAGAAAATTCTACTTTTGACATCAGTTATTTTGCGGGGGGATTACCAAACCATTTATCTGGATATCAAGAAAAAATCTTATTGAATTTACAAAAAGGTTTAGCTGTTTGTGTTGATGGGATTGTTACTAATATTACCGATACCAGAGATGATTTAAAGGCAGCAAAAGAAGGCGACCACTACCTCAGAACCAATACTCTGCACGTTCTTATTCAGCAATTTGCAACAGAAACCTTACGAAAATTGCATCTTAATACGAAACATTATCGAGATAATGAAATACATTATGGTGTTGCCTACACCAATTATGTAGCAGAGGAATATGGGATTTCCAGGAATAACGACAAAGCGGTTGCAAGCTGAGGACTTTCTCGTGATGAACTCCAGCAGTTTTCTCAAGATTTGGACAAGTTAATAACACCTCAAACAGTCATTCGTGAATTGTTTCGCACATTAACGGATGAATTGTCGTTGATGCGAGAGCAATTTTTCATTTCCTTTTTTAAAATCAAAAAAGAAATTCCTTTAGAGCAATCCAAGGATTTGCTTAAAGCAGCTTCCAGCTGGATTGATAAATGGAATGAAAGGCATCGTGACTTGCTTCCTTTGGATTTAAATGCATTGTTTCAATTGGATGATGAAGGAACGAATATTATACCATCCACTTATAATGAAGCGCTTTATAAACAAATCGTAGCACGGAATTTTAGCACCTTATATTTGAAGGAGGGCAAACATGAAAAATCTTACAGATTATTCTCCGATCGAAACCTGGTAATTAGCAATGGCCTTTATTGGATTGAAAAAGGCAAACAAGCCATAAATGTTGCTCCAGAAGATCTCTTGTCTGATGACGCTCGTTATGTTTGCGGCAGCTTTTTATTACATGAGTTAGTCAACCTGATACCACAACGAGCCCACCAATTGATTGCTCAGCAGCATGTCCTGGCTTTGACTCAAGGTCCAATTCAATTACTTCAACGTGGTTTTTCTTTAACACTTGAAACAGCATTGAGTGATGATTTTTTATCGAGTTTTTTAAAACCGGAACAGTTTCAGACTGTTGAGTTTGCTGAGGTAATGGATGCTTTTTTAACCACAAGTCAACGTGCTGTATTACTAGAGAAGCTATTGAAAAAGGTTGGCTCAATGCAGAATTAATGCGTTCATACTGTAAAGCCATCAACTCTGTAAATCCTCAAAAATTTCCAGCAATACTTAAACAAATGTTGCATCAGAAACTCTTGACCCTCGAATTATTTGCAGCACTTTTTCTGATTGCTGAAGGAAATACACTCTGTTTTCTCGCACGCAGTGGTGAATTTGCTCTCTTGAATCAACTCATTGATGCTGATCTGGTCACTGATAGCACTCTTGTTACAAAAGAGAAGGAGCTAAATGCAGTTTGGTTTTTGGCTAAATCCTTACAATTTATTATGCTGGGAAAATTATTAGAAAAAGGGATGTTGAGCAATGAATTACTACGCGCAACGCCTGATAGTGGTGAGTTCAAAGGCATCAATGCCGTATGGTTCTTGGTACGGGCGCGGCAATATACTTTGTTGGAAAAAATAGTACATGCCGATAAAGCTGCGGACTTATTTACGCCCAATACATTGCAATTGCTTCTTCAAGATGGAAATTATGATTTTCTTGCATTGTTATTTCAGAAAGGGGTTGTTACGAAAGAATTTATGGCTACTAATCTTCAGCCAGTTGTTCTGTGCTGGAAAACCATTTCAGATTTAATTAAAGCGGAACATTTTGCTTTGGCTGAGCTGCTGTTCGATAAAAACTCTATTTCCTGGCGTAGACCTACTTATTCAGAGACTCAAAACAATCAATCCATGTTATCACCCACAGAAATTGATCTTTTGCAGGCTAAAAAACAAGAGAATTTATTCAAAAAATTAGTAGAGAAAGGCATTGCTAATGAATGCCCTACTCCAGTTGCCTCTTCAATAACTGGCAAGGAGCACATTGTTTTCTTTTCAAAAAAATCAGCTGTGGAACCTATATTTAATCAGCCCCAACAATCCCTATTTATGTAAGAATCTGTTTGGCGCAAGTTACTCATTTGGCCTAGCGCTCCGAAACTTGCGCGCTCTTTCATTACACTAAGCCATCCATGAGTGTTTCTATCTAAGCACTCGCTTCATATTTAGTGTACCAGCTGAAATGTTGGCTCAATAATATCGTTACATTCATGAACAAACTGCTTCGCTGCCCTAAGCTCATCACTGTGCTTAAATAATCCCCAACCAGTTAATATCCCGGCCCATCCTCCAGAACAACCTGCAGCAGCGACCACACCTAAAGAGGCGCCTGATGCACCGGTAACCGCTGTGAAAAATGCGCCTGGACCAGTCCACAAGCCAAGAGCAAATCCAACTCCAAATCCAACAATGCCAGCGAATGTTGCGGCTACAACTACGGCTGAAATCGTGAGTATCGTATTTAAAACTAATGAGTATCTGCCTTCTAAAGTTTCATGACACTTATCGATGAAATGATCAAAAGCTGCTTTTTTCGCATCCGGCTCATCAGCTTCATTTCATTCTTTATATAATAAAGTTAAGTTAGCTTTCATCGCCTTTGCTTTTTCGGCAGGTAATCGAGCTAATGCTCTATCCAATTTATGGCGTGCTTCCGCCAACAACTCCGCTCCTGGTTTCAAAATCTTTGTAGCTTCTGACACAAGTGCAAAGCGAGCCTCTTCAAATTGCGTCTCATCCCACACCTCGTCTATCTGTAATACATTTTTATCTAATGACTCATTATAAACTGCTAATCCAATTAACAAATGAGAAAATTTTATGTTCCGAAACTGAGCAGTAGCTTCAAGCAAGCTCATTCTTTGAATCACCGAACCACTAATATCATCTCCCAATTCTCCGCCTGCACCAAATTTTTCTTCAAACCATTTATCCAGAGGTTGGGGCATTATAAATGTGTGCGACAGCTGCCTGCCACCTACACAGCACGAGTATCAAGATATTGTTGAATGTCGACGACCTTTGCATTTTTTTAATATACTGAGCAGCCTCAGCAAATAAAGGAGTTAATGCAAATGTTTGCACTTGCATCGCTGCGCGCAACTCAAGTACTATTTTTTTTACCTGGTCATCATGCTGGATGTCTTTTTCTTTATCAATTGTGTTTATAATTTCTTGCAAGCGCTCAGAATTGGTTCTGCCACTTTTAATAATCTCTTTTAAAATCTCTCGAAAATCTTTCAATAATACTTGAAATTGTCTCTTTTCAAGAACCTCTAATAAGCATTGGTCAAATAGAGGTTTGTCCAATTGGTCATATAATGCTGCAGCCTTAATATAAAGATTGGCATGCTCTTCTTCTAAGTGCTCTTCCAGCATTTTATGCATTAAATCATCAACTTTTGCTGGATTGTTGATTTCAATCATGACACCACCTGGTAACAGATAAAAACCATATCGGTTTGCAAAACGAATTTGCCCCTCTTTATGGATCTACACCAATTAAGGGGGCACTTTAATCAAATTATTCTAGACTAACTCATTGATTTAGCGAACAAAAGGAGATTAAAGTGCCGAAGTACAATCTTATCCTAAATTTACCTGGATTTTTCATAGTAAAAGTGAGCGGATATCAACCATTAATATTAGATGTAAGCTATAACCGATTATCCCGTTGT